>JAPLJS010000042.1 GCA_026388545.1 Deltaproteobacteria bacterium | reverse complement strand
CTGCATGCCTAACCTGCGGAGCGGCAGAAGAGGCATCCTTCCTGTCTGAAGTCAACAAGCGATGAAATAAAGCAGGTACTTGCCATCATGCACATCATCATTGACGGCTACAATCTGATAAGACAGTCCGATGCACTACGGCGGTATGAGAGATTCAGTCTGGAGGAAGGCCGAAAGGCTCTGATACGCAGCATATCGCTGTATAAGAGACAGCGGGGGCATAAGGTAACCGTTGTCTTCGACGGCGAGGAAGGTGGATCCTTCGAAGAAGAGAGGGATAAGCTCTCAGGCATCGACATCATATATTCCCGGAAAGGTGAAAAAGCCGATGATGTCATTAAACGGATGGTTCAAAAACGGGCAGAAGAAACCGTTGTTGTCTCATCGGACAGGGATATTGCTGATTTTGTCAGCCGTAGAGGGGGAACTGCGATATCTTCCCAGGCATTCGAGGAGCTGATCAGCAAGGTGAAAACCGGTATGCCTGATCCACACCCCCATACTGAAGGAAGATATGATAAAGAAGAGGATGACGAAACAAGGGCAGGTATAAAAAAGAAAGGACCATCACGGCGGCTTACCCGGAAGAAAAAGGCGGCAATAGTAAGGATACGGAAGCTATAAAAGTCTGTAGCACAGAGTATTCATAGAGTTATAAAAGCTTTTTATCAGTGAGGAGTTCCTCTTTCAATGATTAGATGTGCAGATATTCACGATGAATCGTTCCAGCAGAATCTTCGGATCTTTCGCTGTTGTTTTGAAGGCAATGTCCATATCGACGAGGTCTTCAAGGTATTTTACCAGATGCTCATACGAGAATCGATACGAATTTTTTAGAGAATTATAGATAACATAGGGATGCTGGCTACCAAGATCCCCTTTCCCCCCCTTTTTTCCTGTATGGTTTATCCATTCATGAATGATCGGATAAACGGTCTTCTGGAACATGTCGTATTCCATTTTCGCATGAAAGGAGTTAATTGTGCCCGAACTGATAAATATCTTGGCATGGAGGAGAAATCTTATTTCCCTCGCTATCATCGACAGTATTAACAGATGGTTGACACCCTGATCAAAAAGATCTTTCATGTTCAAGAGGACCGTGTTCAGATCTTTATCAACGAGTGCCCTTGTTAAATCGAATACCGTATCTTCTTTTGTTTTTCCGACTACCTCTTCGACATCCGACTCCTCAATCAACATCCGCTCGCCCGTGTAGGTAATTAACATTTCGAGGGCTCCCATGGAATCGGTGAGGGTAAAGCCGGTTTTTCTGCCGATTGCAATCCAGGCACCCGGCGTCATTTTTTTACCGCTTTTCGCTAAAATATCCTTGGCCGTTTCCATCAAGACATTTTTCTGTTTCATTTCTCCCTTAACCTGGGAAAAGTGAAGGATTATTCCATTTTCCGATATGATCTTGAAAAGCCTCTTTCTTTTGTCCACCGCCTCTGCGGTCATGATCAGGTGATTTCCTTCCGGGATGCCGCTTTTTAGAACATCTTCGATGCGCTCCTTGTCATCCCTGCGTTGTCTCACATCCATTCCGCGGCTTACACAAATCTCGATTAATCCCGGAATCCAGGTTTCCCGATCATGTCCGCTGTCTCCTTCAACAGTTCTCTGCCAGTCGTCGTCTGTTATTTTTTTCCATCCTCCGTCCCTGAGATCATCGAGGTTCCAGCCCGTGATCTTCAGTAATTGCATGAAGTACTTTGCTGCCATGTCGGGATCGTTTTCAAAATGATGGCGAATTTTTTGTGTTATTTCGGGCAGGATACTTCTGGATTGAAAAAGGCGGGTATTCCTTACTACTACAACCTTTTTTCCGGGAATGAGGGGGGGCGTCAGTATGGTTTCGCACAGGCTGTCTATGTCTTCGTTTTCTCCATCCATAAAAAAGAGATTCAGATCTCTGTCGCCTGTGGGTAGGATAATCGCTATGAGTCTATTCAGGGCATCCTTGACGAGATATTCTTCTTCACCATACAGGAGATAACAGGAAGAAGGGTCTCCTTTCCCTTTTTTAATATCCGTCAGTACCTTTTCGAAATCCATTGTGCTGCCTGTGGTGCTTTGAACTTTTAATTGTGTCGTGATTGTTGAGTATCAGATGAGTCGATACAGAGTTTTAGAGAATGACAAATTTTTTAATATGCTTGACTACTTCGTCGGGATCGTCAATGACCTGGATAATATCGAGATCACCCGGTGTAATTTTGTCGTTTTGAAGCATGGTGTTTTTTAACCAGTCAACTAAGCCTTGCCAGTACTCGCTCCCCATCAAAATTACGGGAAAGCCCTTTATTCTTTTTGTCTGAATCAAGGTCAGAGCCTCAAAGAGCTCATCCATGGTTCCGAAGCCCCCCGGCAGGATCACATAGGCTACAGCATATTTAATAAACATCACCTTACGGATGAAAAAATATTTATACTCGATGACAATGTTGGCATATGGGTTCGGTTTCTGCTCATAGGGGAGACGGATATTCATTCCTACCGATTTGCCCCCTGCCGCCGCCGCCCCCTTATTGGCCGCTTCCATGATTCCGGGGCCTCCTCCTGTAATTACGCTGAAGCCATTCTCGGCAAGCCTCCTGGCAAGGTACTCTGACTTTTCGTAGTATGGATCGTCAGGACGTACCCTTGCCGATCCGAAAATAGTGACAGCGTGTTTCAATTGGGAGAGGCTTTCAATGGCATCCACAAATTCGGCCATGATGCGAAATATCCGCCAGGACTCCTCGATGGATAGAGCATCAACCAGGTATTGTCTTTCATCCATAGTCAGTACCTTCCGGGTCTCCTGCAAGGTCAGACAAGGAGCCCCCATCGTTGCTGATCATGATTTTATTGTGTTAAAAATATTTTTTCAGTAGCTTCTGCGCCGCTGAACCTTTGCGTAACGTCTTCGCGCCTCGATTGCTTTCCGCTTCTTCTTCACTGAAGGTTTTTCATAGGCTCTGCGTAATTTGAGTTCCTTGAACAACCCGCTTTTTGATAGTTTGTTCTTGAGGATTTTTAAGGCCTTTTCTATATCATTATCGTATACTTTTACTTCCAAAACAACCCGTCCTTTCTTGTTATTATTTTATTAAATACGGAATCAAAGCTCTTTATCTATATTGAGTTGTATAAAAAACAAAAAAGGGCAGTACGGCATTGCACTGACGAGAAATTATCGTTGCCGTATACTACCCTTTGCTGTTTCTTATATTAAACCACGCTCCTTACTGACATTCAGGGTCTTTAATGCATTGTGCATTGTTGAGAACAGATCATCCCTTAATGCTATTATTTTTTCCTTATATGCGATCTGAATGAAAAGCGCAACTAAATTATTATGTTTTTTCCTCAACGAATGGCTTTATGATAATCTTGCAGTGACTTCGCCCTTCCGTGTCCCCTCCTGAATGCCACAATACCCTTTGCGGCAGCGGCAGCCGCTGCAATAGTAGTGATATAGGGCACTTTATATTTGATTGCGGCCTTGCGTATGTACGAGTCGTCGTGCTTGCTGAGCCTCCCGCTCGGTGTATTGATGATCAGTTGAATTTCTTTGTTCTTGATTCCATCGACAATGTTAGGTCGGCCTTCGTGCATCTTGAGGATCGGATCTGCGGGAACGCCGTGCTGAAGAAGGAACCTGTGGGTTCCCTCAGTAGCCTTAATATGGAAACCGAGTTTCTTAAACTCCCGCGCAACTTCAAGGACTCCGCTTTTGTCCCTGTCGGTTGTCGTTATGAGAACAGTTCCTTCGCCGGGAAGTAACTGCTGGGCTGCCTCCTGGGCCTTGTAAAAGGCGAGGCCAAACGAATCAGCCAGTCCCAGGACTTCCCCGGTTGAGCGCATTTCAGGCCCCAAAATCGGGTCAACCTCCTGAAACATGTTGAAGGGGAATACGGATTCTTTCACACCGAAATGGGGGAATGATTTTGGTTTGAGATTGAGATCTGCAATTTTCCCCCCTAACATGATCTGGGTGGCAATGCGTGCCATCGGGATGTTGCATACCTTCGAAACCAGCGGCACCGTTCGTGACGCGCGCGGATTGGCTTCAAGGATGTAAACGATGTCATTTGCTATGGCATACTGGATGTTCATAAGGCCGATAACATTAAATTCTATAGCTATCCTCCGGGTATATTCGCAGATTGTATCTATATGTCTCGCCGGGATGCTTATAGGTGGAATAACACATGCGGAATCTCCTGAGTGAATGCCGGCAAGCTCTATATGCTCCATCACGGCGGGGACAAAGGCATCTATTCCGTCGGAAATGGCATCCGCTTCCGCCTCGATCGCATTTTCAAGGAACTTATCGATCAGAATGGGCCTTTCCGGTGTCACTCCAACGGCCGCAGCCACATACTGCTTCAGCATTTCCTCATCATGAACCACTTCCATACCCCGACCTCCGAGGACGTAGGAAGGTCTTACTATCAGCGGGTAGCCGATCCTGCCGGCAATCTCAATAGCCTCTTTCAGCGTGCTTGCCATACCTGATTCAGGCATGGGGATACCGAGTTTCTTCATCATCTGGCGGAACTGATCGCGGTCTTCGGCCAGGTCTATTGTCTCGGGCGATGTACCGATGATCCGCACCCCTGCCTGGGCCAGCTCATTGGCGATGTTGAGCGGTGTCTGGCCACCGAACTGGACGATGACGCCCTCTGGTTTTTCTTTTTCGTAGATACTCAACACATCCTCTACCGTGAGGGGTTCGAAATAGAGCTTATCGGATGTGTCATAATCCGTGGAAACAGTTTCCGGATTGCAGTTGACCATAATCGATTCAAACCCCTTGTCACGAAGGGCAAAGGCCGCGTGGACACAGCAGTAATCAAACTCAATTCCCTGGCCGATACGATTCGGTCCTCCGCCAAGAACCATAACCTTCCGTCTGTTACTTATACCGACCATATCCGGGGCATTGTATGTCGAAAAATAGTAAGCGGCGTCTTCAACTCCACTAACGGGGACAGGTTCCCAGCTCTGCTGCATGCCAAGAGCCAGACGGTGTTTTCGAAGCTCCACCTCAGGAATGCCGAGGATTTGCGCGATGTACCGGTCAGAAAACCCATCCTTCTTTGCCGTAATAAAGAGGTTATCCGGCAGCGTTTTTCCTTTGAACGTGAGAATTTTTTCTTCAAGTTCCACCAGTTCCTTCATTTGCCCGATGAACCAGGGTTTGATGTAGGTTTTTTTATAGAGATCCTCTACAGAGGCGCCTTTTCTCAGTGCCTCATACATGATAAACTGCCGCTCGCTTGACGGTTCGGCCAGGAGATCCATCAGTTCATCGAGTGTCCGGCTGTAAAAATCTTTAACGAAACCGAGGCCGTATCGACCTTTCTCCAAAGACCGGATAGACTTTTGAAAGGCTTCCTTGTAGTTCTTTCCGATGCTCATAACCTCGCCTACCGCCCTCATCTGAGTGCCCAGCTTGTCCTCAGAGCCCGGAAATTTTTCAAAATCCCACCGGGAGAATTTAACCACCACGTAGTCTCCGGAAGGAGTGTATTTGTCAAGCGTACCTTCCTTCCAGTAGGGTATTTCATCGAGGGTAAGCCCCGCGGCCAACATTGAGGAAATGAGGGCGATGGGGAATCCTGTGGCCTTTGAGGCAAGCGCGGAAGATCGGGAGGTCCTGGGGTTGATTTCGATGACCACTACCTGTCCGGTTTCAGGATTATGGGCGAACTGGATATTTGTTCCGCCAATCACCTGTATGGCCTCAACAATATCGTAGGAGTGTTTTTGAAGACGCTTCTGGAGTTTTGCGTCAATGGTGATCATGGGAGCTGTGCAATAAGAATCGCCCGTGTGAACGCCCATGGCATCGACATTTTCAATAAAACAGACGGTGATCATCTGGTTTTTTGCGTCACGCACCACCTCGAGTTCCAACTCCTCCCACCCGAGGACCGATTCTTCAATAAGTATCTGCCCTACAAGGCTTGCCGATATGCCCCGGCTGGCAACAGTACGAAGATCTTCCAAATTATAAACCAGACCGCCTCCTGTCCCCCCGAGGGTATAGGCGGGGCGGATGACAACAGGGTAGCCGAGCTTTGCTGCGATCTTACTGGCCTCTTCGACACTAAAGGCGGGTTCACTCCTTGGCATATCGATACCGAGCTGTTTCATGGTTTCCTTGAAGGCAATCCGATCCTCGCCACGCTCTATGGCATCCACCTGGACACCGATCACTTTAACACTGTATTTTTCAAGGATCCCCGCTCTGGCAAGTTCCGATGTGAGATTGAGACCCGTCTGCCCCCCAAGATTGGGGAGGATTGCATCAGGGCGCTCATTTTCGATTATTTCCGTCAGGGTTTGCAAATTCAGGGGTTCAACATAGGTTACATCGGCCGTCCCCGGATCGGTCATGATGGTAGCCGGGTTGGAATTGACGAGCACAATTTCATAACCGAGTTTGCGCAGGGCTTTACAGGCCTGGGTGCCGGAATAGTCAAATTCACATGCCTGGCCGATTACGATCGGGCCGGAGCCGATTATCATCACTTTGTTTATGTCATTACGTCTTGGCATTTTTCACATACCTGTCTGGACTTTGGTTAGGGAGTTTTGTAAAATAGTGAAGGTTGTCGTCGCACGGGCGCAAAAAAAGGGCAGTACGGCATTTGACTGCTTATGCCTTTGCCGTGAGCCACCCCCTGTTACCTGTTACCCGATATGAGACCACGCTCCTTACTTCTGAATGACTTTTTTTAACGCTTTTAAAAATTGCTCATTCTCTTCGCGGTTTCCGACGGTTACTCTCATACAGTTTTTCAAGATACCGGGGCCGTTAAGATTTTTTATGAGAATCCCTTCGTGAATCAGTGACCTATATACGTGATCAGTATCGAAATCGCAACTAAAAAAAATAAAATTCGCCTCTGAAGAATAGGGATGGATACCCTTAATCTTACTGAGAACTTTTAAGAGTTCTTCCCGTCTTTCAATAACCTCCTTCGTCTGGTTTACAAACATATCAATGTGATCGATATAGAAACCGGCTGCAACTTGAGAGAGAGCATTGATATTATAAGGGAGCCTTACTTTGTCGAGTTCACGGACAAGGGGTGGAGCGCCGATCAGGAAACCTATCCTCATGGCGGCAAGACCTACCTTTGAGAGGGTTTTCAGGATAGCCAGATTTTCATATTTCTTCAATAAAGGTAAAAGGGTTTTTCCTGAGAAGCTGCTGTAGGCTTCATCAATTACCACGATTCCCATTGATTTCTCGATAATAGTTTCTATTTTCTTTTCGCTGAAGCAATTGCCCGTGGGATTGTTGGGAGAGCTGATAAATACCAGTGCAGGGGTTTTCGTCGTTAAACAGTTACACATTGCATCCAGGTCCAAGTCAAATGCCGCATCGAGGGGCACCTCTATGACCGTGCGACCGGTATTTAAGGCTATTATCCGATACATGACAAAAGTGGGCGCAGGGACCATGACGACTGACGCCGAATCCGCCAGAGCGGTACACAGGATCTGAATAAGCTCATCAGACCCATTGCCGATCATTATTGTATCTTCCCCAACCCCGTAATGATCAGCAAATCGTTTCCTGATAGTAAGGGCGCCGGGTTCCGGGTATCGGTTCAAGGGAACCTTTATAAATTCTTCTGATAATTTACCCTTAAGAAAGGGAGAGAGTGTGAAAGGATTTTCCATCGCATCCATTTTAATGGTGCATGATGTGATGGCGGTTCGATAGCCTTGCTGTTCGAAGACCTCCTTTCTAATCAGGGTTTTAATATCCATAGTTGGTGCCCTTGCCTTCCATGTTCCATCGATCAGTCATATATTTATCACTCAACAGCCGCGTCTTCAGGACTTCCTCTTCGGGGGTCAGCCCCCCCTCCACCAGCTCGACACCCAATTTCTTTTCAAAACTCTTTTTCAAAACATGGCAGATTGTTGTTACATTTACTGTGGGACCGGTGTATTCATAGATTGAAGTCACGGATTCTTGCAGCTGCTTAATCTGCCATTCACGATCACCGTAATGTGACAGCAGGACGGCGCAGGTTTTGAGGGGGTTGAAATCCAGAAGAATTGAGCCATGCTGAAGGAATACGCCCCGTGACCTTACTTGAGCACTGCCGCATATTTTTCTCTTCTTTACCAGAAGTTCATACCGTGATGGTGATGAAAAACATGCTGCCTTTAATAATTTGTCGTGAGACGCCCTTCCATCAGAGGCCATCTCAGTTTCAATACCAAGCTCCGACAGAGCGTCTGCTATGCAACCACTGATGACTTTGTATGTTCCGAGGATGTCTGCAGGAAACAGGGGATTATTTTCTTTTGCGACAACTGCATAGGTTACATCATGTTCATGAAGGACAGCCTTCCCTCCCGTTGGACGCCGAACGATGTCGACAGAATAGTATCTGCACGCTTCAACATTGACCTCCTTCCAGGTTTCCTGAAAATACCCCAGGGATATGGATGGTGGAGACCAACTGTAAAATCTGAGGGTCGGCGGTGAATCGCTCCGTTGATTTCCCCGGAAAATTGCCTCATCGATGGCCATATTTTCAAAGGCATTCAACTGCTTGAAAGGAATGAATCTCCATATCATGAAACAGCGTCAATCACCTTCCGCTTCCTTAAGCACAAAATCATGATACTCCCTCGAATCCAGAAGATCGTCAAGCTCTTCCAAATCCTTCATTCCCACAACGATCATCCATCCTGTATCATGAGGATCACTGTTGATAATACCAATGTCGTCCAATATATCTTCATTGACGCTTATTACCTCGCCACTGACCGGTGAGAGAAGCTCAAAAACACCTTTTGCGGATTCTATGGTTCCAAAGGGTTCATCCCGTTCCACATAAGCATCAACTTCGGGGAGTTCAATAGCGAGGATCTCTCCCAAATTCTCCTGGGCATAATCT
Organism: Deltaproteobacteria bacterium; assembly: GCA_026388545.1. Lineage (NCBI taxonomy): Bacteria > Pseudomonadati > Myxococcota > Myxococcia > Deltaproteobacteria bacterium. Next base: position 5,456 of record JAPLJS010000042.1, on the reverse strand, counting down.
GTGAGGCCGATGGTTGCTAATTCACCCTCAACTCTTACCCAAGCATGTTCCCGATTGTAAAGAAGATCATCTGGAAATACCTTCATATCATGACATCCTAATATTGTGATTTATTACATTTCTTTTTTAAGAATCAGTTTAGTACTGTGAAGTCCTTTGGTGCTTTTGTCAAGACCTCAAACCCTTCTTCCTTCACTAAAATCATGTCCTCAATACGGATGCCCCAGAGGTCGGGGATGTAGACGCCAGGTTCTATGGTCACTACCATACCCGCCTCAAGGATATTTTCCGATTTGGTTGCTATTCGTGGCGCTTCATGAACATCAAGACCAACGCCATGACCTGTACCGTGAGTGAAGTATTTTCCCATATTTCCACTCTCGATGCAATCCCTCGCAATACGATCAACGTCCTTGCATGGGACACCTGCTTTAACAGATTCCAACGCCGTGTCATGCGCTTTCTTGACCAGCAAGTACACTTCCTTTTGCTTTTTATCTGCATTACCAACAACGAATGTCAAGGTCTCGTCAGAATGATAACCGCTATATACGGCTCCGTAATCGATCATGACGACATCGCCATTTTTAATCTTACGCGATCCCGGCGCCGCATGGGGTTGCGCTGAGTTTACTCCCGATGCCACAATTGTGGCAAAGGATATCTGTTCTGCACCGAATCTCCCCATTCGATATTCCAGTTCTATAGCAATATCTTTCTCTCGGACACCTGGTTTTATAAGATCACAAATGGCAGTAAGGGCCTGAAATGATATCTCTGCAGCCTTTCTTATACATGATAGTTCTTCATCGTCTTTGATGGCCCTGACGGCATCGATTTCGTTCGACATCGGATTTAACGTCACATTCTTCAGTTTTTCCTTCAGTTTTAAATAGGTGGTGACATTCATTGCCGTTGACTCGAACCCTACGGATTGTAAACCACCATCTGAGAGGACAACTTCGATGCCTTCGATCTTTTCCCGGCATTCAAAAACTTCCAACCCCGCGACTTCCCTCTTTGCCTGATTCGTGTAGCGGCCGTCAACCAGAAGCAGCTTTTGCTTTTCTCCTATCATGAGCGCCCCATCACTGCCCGTAAAACCGGTTAAGTAGCGGATATTTTTTATATCAAGGAAAAGCAAAGCCTCTACATCAAGCTCATAAAGTCTCGACTGGATTTTTGATATCCTCTCGGGAGGAACCGAAGAGTTACGACGCATAGCTTTTCAACCTGTCTATGTTTTTAAGCCACCTTGTAAGTTCTTGAATCACCTCCTTATTCTGTGACACATGGAAAGATGTTTTTTCTTTCGTCCCGTCGTTTTGCATGGCTCTGACATCTTTTAATCTATTCGCAACCAGTTGATTTCCCGGATCCTTTTTCAGAATCTCGCTTAGTACATCGGCAGCCATGTCAGGATGGCCCTGTCTAACGTAGAGTTCCGCGAGGGTTGTGGTATAGAAATCAGATGCAACATGGTCAATATTGTTATACCTATCCTCATCACTTCTGGTGGATATGTAATCTTCAGTGGATACGAGCGCATTGATTTTTTCAGATACATTTTCTGCAATTGGCGAATCGGGGTTCATCGCGACAAATTTCCGATAATACTTTACCGCCTCTTGAGTCAGACCACCGTTCAGGCAAAGATCTCCGACACGATTATAGATCCGGGACAACTGACGTACCGTATTCTCAACACCATCAAGGATATCGTTAACCTTTTCGAGATCTCCCATCCTCAGCAATGCGTGGCATCGGATGATATTTGCATCAGCATCGATTGGATAACGCTTGAGCCATGATTCAGCTACATGCAACGCCTCTTTATAAAGATTCTGCGCTACATATGCTTCCGCTATAGAAAGAATTTCCTCTCTTTCTTTAAGAGCGCTATCGTCCATAGTGTCTATCTTTGAGAGGCTGCCTGTCATACTCCCCGCAGATTTCTTTTTCAAATCAACGTTATGAGAAATCCATCTATGATGGATACCGGGACCAATGAAAAATATATATAAAATTCAATATGTTAACTAATTTCTTGTAACAGTCCCGAGCCGCTGAAAGCTCTAGCATAGCGCCCATGACGTGTCAAGCAAGAAATCCACACTTCTTCCCCGAAATAATACCCGGCAATTGGAGTCAGCCCAAGGTGAATTTGACACATGGTCTGGTGAAAATCACCGATTTATGGTGAATACGTCAGGAATATGAGCCCCAATGCGACAGACGGAAAAGACATCTAATCAGTTGTAATCAAATGTAATACATTTTTCACGGTTCATAAAAGGAGTATGTCCTATTATCTGGCATATTAATTGCGGCAAATTAAGATCGATATCCGTGACGTGATTTTAATTTTCGCATCGTATAAATTATTTCTTAAGTATGATTTGTATTCTGATATTAAAATCTAAGGTTGAAAGTGAGAAGAAAAACTCACCCGGTTAATTTAAAAATCTTTGAAATCATGAATAAAGTCCTGAAAAAGGCAAACTGTCCGAAAGGGCGGGACGTAAAGCCACTGGCCTAAATCCCGAAGTATGGGGATATGGTAGCAGGGTTGCCGGACGATCAAAATGCCCCTTATGACGACGGTAACGTAAGCCACTATTATATAATGTGCCATTAAAACACCGTCTGATAAATCCTGCCGCCTTTACCAACGCACTGTTTATATTGTGTAATGAATCTATTTACTTGATTTCATAGTGAAGGTATGAGATAGTAATAATCTATAAAATAGAGGAGAAGAGGCTTTACCGTGACAAAAAAGAGCTTATTTTGTGCTGTTGTGATTCTATCATGTGCCTTGCTTTTATCCCCCGTTCATTCAGGATGCAGTTTTGCTTCGGAAAGTGACGGCAACCAGGGAAAGAAAGGGTGTATTGCCTTAAGCACTCAAGGGGTCAAAGACGTTCTCGTGAGGCTCAACGCCCCTGAGGCGAAAATAGTGAGCATCACAGAAAGTCCGCTAAGGGGGTTTTGTGAAATAGCCATCGACAATATGGGAAGGATAGTGATTTTTTATCTTGACGTTGATAAGAAGTACTTCATCTTTGGCTCACTGGTGGAAGTTGCCAATATGTTGAACAAGACACAGGAGAGCATCAGAAGAATTCAAGACAAAAAAAGGATCGACATAGCTAAAATACCTCTGAGTGATGCCCTTATCATGGGAGAGAGCAGCGCTTCCAAAAAGGTAATCGTCTTTACCGACCCTGATTGCTCCTTTTGCGGTCAGCTTCATCGCACCATGAAACAGATTATCGCAAAGAGGAAGGACATCGCCTTTTATATCAAGTTCTTCCCCTTACCGATGCATAAGGAAGCGTACGGGAAAGCAAAAAGCATCGTTTGCAATAAATCCTTAAAGATGCTTGAGGACAACTTCGAAAAGAAGGAGATAGCGAAGACGGAGTGCAAGACCCAGGAGATAGACAACTCTATGAAGCTTGCTGCATCGCTTGGCATATCGGGTACCCCCGCACTGATACTGCCGGACGGAAGGCTCAGGGAAGGAGCTATGCCCGAGGCGGAACTGATCGATCTCATTGACGGGAAAAAGTAATATGCAACGCTGTAAAGGATTTACACTCATTGAATTGCTCATGGCAATTGTTATATTGATAATCATTGCCGCCATTGGGTGGGTAAATTTGCACGCCTATACATTAAACAGAAATCTCAGGTCGGCGGCAAGGGATATAGCCTCCGACTTCTCCTTATGCAAGCAAAGGGCGGTTTCCGAGAACAACACATATCAAATCGTTTTTAACAAGGCCGAAAGCAGCTATGCCATCCAGACGGTCACGGGTGTTCCTCCCGCTGTTACCAAGCTTCTCTCATCATTCGGGTCGGATATTAGCATCATCAGTGCCGATTTCGGTGCGGCGAGTTCGCAGACGGTTACTTTTAACACAAGGGGCACTGTAACACCGCTGGGGAATCCCGCAGGGGATGGTGTTGTTCTGCAGAACAGCAGGAATTCCAAGGCTACAATAACGGTTAATACCATGGGAAGAACAAATGTCACGTTCGATATTAAATAGCCGGGGCATCGGCCTGATCGAGGTAGTCATTGCCATATTTCTGGTTTCCATTGGCGTTTTAGCTCTTTTATCAATGCAACCGTCGGCATGGAGAGCGGTTGGAAAGTCCGATTATCTAGGCAGGGGTGCAGGGATATTGCATAGAGAGCTCGAAATGAGAGAGGCATTGATTATGAATCCCTGCAATGTTGTCCCTATAGGGATTCGGCCGCAGCAAATCGTTGCGGTGAGCGGCATGGGGGGAGCAGTTCAAGGTGATGCAGCCTATACAGTGGATACGACTATTGCCCCGGTCGCCGGTACCACTAATTCATGGACAGTTACCGTTATAGTTACATGGGCTGATCAACTGGCGCGCGGCTACAGGAATCTCACTGAAAGTACAGTAGTGACGAGACAGAATAGTTGCAGATTCCCATCAGGATGTTTGGATAACACAAATGTTGTACCAGGGGATTAAAATAGGGTAAGCACTATGAATAACACGAGAGGCTTTACCCTCATTGAGATTTTAGTGGCTACTGCCGTTTCGATGATTATGCTGGCCGCAATCGGTATGGCGATCACATCGGCGCAGAGATCGACAGGGGGCATAGAAAGAAAGGTTACAGCCCAGCAGGATGTACGGAGTGCTTTAGAGCTTATGGCCATGGAAATCAGGATGGCGTCCTATAACCCGATGGTTGCTGTCAACGCTGACATCTGGCGTAATACCGACTGTTCCTTTCCGGCCACAAATCCGACATACCGTGGAATTCAGGGGGCGACGGCGAATTCAATAACCATAGAAATGGATATATCTGACGGCTTGGGTGGTGACGGCCAGGGCTATCTTACCGAAAGTAACGAGATTATAAGCTATAATTACGTATCTGCCGATACGAATCGATACATTACAAGGGAAACAATGTGCGTGGGGGGGGCTCAGCCTTTTCTGGGAGATGCTGCAGCGAGTCTAACTCCTCGAACGGTAAGGGTCAGAAATAAAGACGATGGCATTCCGGTTTTCCGGTACTTCGATGGGCAGGGGGTTGAACTGCTTTTCGCAGCCGGTACAGGTAGGGTGTGTATGCCGGGATGTACACCGGATATAAGAATGATAGAGATCACCCTGGCTGTCGAAACGGATGAAATCAATCCGGATACAGGGCAGACACGAAAGATGATTTATTCAACCCGCGAGCTTATAAGAAACCATATAAATGTCATCGATTGATTTTTTAGGAACCACATGGATAACAAAAAAAAAGCTATTGTGTTACGCTTGAAAAATTCTGAAGGGGGATTTGCCCTCGTTGCGGCTATTATGGCCTGCTTGATCCTGCTCGCACTCGGAATGCTGGTGATTTCTCTTTCAACACAGGACATCAAGGTGAGCACAAAAATTGTTGGCGACAA
>JAPLJS010000041.1 GCA_026388545.1 Deltaproteobacteria bacterium | reverse complement strand
GCGGACGGAAGCATGAGCAACATGGCCTCCATCCGGATTGCCTACTCCGTCATGGTCATTGATAAACTGAACCGCGAATTGATCAAGGAGCTCCATCCGCTCCGTATGGATTACGGCAAAATCGACGGGAGGATCAGAACCTGGTACAATCCCAACCTCGACAGCCAGCATTTCTTCGTTCCCGGCATCGTCGCCTTTGTGGTCATGCTGATCACCCTCCTTCTGACCTCCATTGCCGTCATCAAGGAAAAAGAGGCGGGGACCATTGAACAGCTCATCGTAACGCCCTTAAAGCCTGTGGAACTCATTGTGGGCAAGACAATTCCCTACATCATTATTTCACTCACCCAGATGGTCGTAGTGACGATTATTGCCGTTTTCTGGTTCCAGGTGCCCCTTTCCGGGAGTCTCGTACTCCTCTTTTTTGCCACCTGTATATTTCTTTTAAGCACCCTGGGCGTCGGTCTTTTCATTTCTACCGTTTCAAGGACTCAGCAGCAGGCCATGATGACCACCTTCTTTTTCCTCCTGCCCTTCTTCATGCTCAGCGGCTTTGTGTTCCCCATTGTCAATATGCCTGTCGTCGTGCAATGGTTGACATATCTCAATCCTTTGAGGTATATGTTGGTAATAATAAGAGGAATTTTCCTGAAAGGCGTTGGCCTCGATGTCCTGTGGCATCAGTATGCAGCTATGGCTATTCTGGGATTGGTCGTGTTTACCGGCGCCGTAAGCCGTTTCCGAAAACGCCTCGATTAAAAAAAGATGTAGGTGTCATGAATTCTTCTGATTCCTCACTAAAACATAACCCCTTCGGAGAGCTGAAAAACTTTCCCGGCAAGAAGCCGCTCCCTAGCCCGGTTTCTTCCGTCAAAGGGCAGCCTAAACGCGAACCCGCCGCCGATCCTGAAAACGACAAAAACGTTTTTCTGGAGGCCGTGCAGGATGTACACCCCATACCGAAAGATAAACATGCAAAGGGAGCTGGAATAACAAAGCCGCCGGAGAATATTAAAAATGAGCCGGAAACGGAGGCTATGGCGCAGCTTGCGAATCTTGTAGCGTATGGAGAAGGCTTCGTCATTTCCAACACACCCGAATACATCGAGGGAACAGGGTTCGACGTTCATCCTGAGTTTGCCAGGAGACTGCACCGGGGCGACTTTTCTATACAGGCCCACATCGATCTCCATGGGCTTGGTGTGGAAGAAGCAAGGCAAACATTCGAAAATTTCTTAAAAGAGTCGGTCATCTCCGGCAAAAGAGCCGTCCTGATCATCCATGGGCGTGGCCTCTCTTCGCCCGGCGAGCCCATACTGAAAAATAAGGTGAGTGAGTGGCTTACCCGCGGCCACTGGCGCAAATGGGTGATTGCCTATTCAAGCGCGCAGTCTTACGACGGCGGCACAGGCGCCACCTATGTCCTCCTCCGCCAACGCCCTATTACGAAGGGCGCAAGAAAAAGACAGTCCAAGAAATGAACTACCCCGCAGCAAACTACGAGGTAATGTCATTCCGGGCTTGACCCGGAATCCAGTATAATCATGGATTCCCGCCTGCGCGGGAATGACTTTGTATGAAGCAAGCTTCGGGGAATTAAACCCTGCGAGATCAAATAGGAGAGAGAAGCGGATGGAACATACTTTTTTGTTTCAAGAAGGAATCTGGATTGCCCGTGGTTATTATTTTGATGACAAGGATTGTGCTTTACCGCTTGAGGGGATGACCAGAATCACACACATGGAAGGATTGTGGATCAATATAGGAGAGATGGAAATCAAAGCAGGAGATAAATCGATTAAGTTTTCCAATCGCAATGAAATCGTTCCTTTCGAAGAAGACAAGAGCCAAACGACATGGGAATCCCTTAACCCTGACATGGGAACTCTCCTGGGCCGGTTTATCATCGTGGATGATACAATTCTTTCCACCTGTCATGCAAAAAGCGGTGGATACACCGGAACGGAATTCCTTCTAAAGGTCAGTGACACGCATTATAAAAACAGAGGGGTTCTTTTGAAAGGAAACGACAAGTTGTCGTCCTGGAGTATGGATCTGCGCAAGGCATCATCGTTGTAACGGCAATGTTTATCTGCATTCGGAGGTTTCATAAAACATTTCAGAAAACGGCTTGATTATGTGGCGCGTTTCCTGTAAATATCTTAAATATCTCATCAATAAGAGACTGCTCTGAAGCCTGGTCAATGGAGAAAGGGATAATGTTGAAAGTCATTGACGACGAAACTGCCATTAAAAAATACAGGCGACAGTTCATAAAAAGTTTCAAACCTTTCATCGATGAAAAAATCCCTGTCAATCTGGGCCACCCCGGTGGAACGGTTAAGGCGAACGTTTCCTGGTCAAATACACTGGGCATCTGGATATTTCAGGAAAAGATATCCGATAGCCGATACTGGCATGCCTTCGGGACGGGAAAACCATCCGGATCATCACACATCCCGATTAACTGTGAAATTAATTTTCCCAAAAACGGCATAGACAGGCGGATTGGCGGTGCAATAGCAGCTGATCGTGATGGCCAAATTTTTGTGGTACACAGGGGTAAGATCGGCGGCGGTAAAAAGGGAGTGGGCAAGACCCTGTTTGAAGATCATTACCGTGGTGTGTGGACAGTAATGGAAGACGGCACTGTTGAAACCACAGTGGCCTTAATCGGTGTTTTGAGCTCTCCCCGCTTTGTCAGACAAGTTACTCAGTTTGTCCGCAAAGTTAACAGGATTAAAGACCTCACTTCTCAATCCTCTCAATTGGAAATGACCTTCGATGAACTCCTTTTTAGAGAAGAACTTGTCGGTAAGACATATGACGAGGTTACGCATGATCCAAAGACTCAATGCGATCATGGCCTGATTGTCATACTTTTACTCAACAATACCGACCTGCCGGAACGCCCCCGCCTGATCCTCACCGCTCCCAAAGCCATTGATCAATCCCTTGAAACAAAACTGAAAAAACTGGGGATTAGTATCCTTGAATACGAATGGCAAGAGAATCACGCAGTGTTCCCCCGTCTTTCTGCGCTGATTTGCGAAAGCTAAGATTGACGTCCCCCTTTGCAAAAGGGGGATGCAGGGGGATTTTCCACGCGATTATCAAATCCCCCCTACCCCCCCTTTTTCTAAAGGGGGGAACACATGGAATCTATTTTCGTAGTAATGACAATATGCTGTAGATACACCATTTCTTCGAACAATCAACAGATGATGTATTTTTTCAAATCAGATAATTTTGCATGAAATGAAAGCATCAGAAACAGGTCATCCATATTTTCTCCTTTTCCTTGTAATCCTTATTTGGGGTATCAACTTTATAGTCGGGCGCTGCCTTTCGTCTCCGGTCCTCTTCGGGTATGTTCATATTTCCGGTGTCCTCTTAGGGTTTTTACGTTATGTTGTGGGAGCCATTACCATGATCCTGATCCTGTTTTTGCAAAAGGGACGTCTTTCTCAAATATGCAGGCAGATGAAACCCTACGTCAAGTTGTTAGGAATCAGCATTCTGGCCTCTTCAATATTTGTCTTATCCGCTAATCAAAGCCAGGCATATGTCAGCTCAGGGACAACGTCTATCATCATCAACTTATGTCCTGCTCTGGTGCTGATCTATGGTATAGTATTCCTTGAAGAGAAATTGACGATAAAAAAAGCAGTCGGGTTTACGCTTGGGTTCCTCGGCGGCCTCTTATTTCTTTATAATTCCCTTAAATCAAACAGTGGTCCTCATGTGGATTTGGGTATTTTTCTTTCAGCGATCGCTATGATTGCCTGGGCAGGATATACTATCACGTTGCATTACCTGGGGGGTGTAAATCGAGTGGCGGTACTCAGTATTCAACTAACCGTCTCGTCTGTGTTGATTGTTCCATTTTTGGGGATTTATATGATGACAGCGCCACTGGAATTCATAGTAGACATCTGGTCAATACTGGGGGTCTTGTTCTGCGGCGCCGTTTCTTCCGGCATTGCCTACATTCTCTATTTCAAAACAATTGAGGCCATAGGAGCACCCAAATCGTCATCCTTCCTGTTTTTGATTCCTTTTGTCTGCTTGCTTGGGGATGTGATGCTTAATGAACTTCCCCCGCCGGTCACACTTATTGGAGGTGTAGTGGCAATCCTGGGAGTTGCTTTGATTAAGAAGGATAGCCATGCGGTAGAGAAATAGGGACATCCGCCTTGATACATCCCTTTCATCATCATCGGCGGCGCTCCCCACATTTTGTGGTCATTATTCCATTGACTCACAAGGCCGCTTTTCTTATACTTCCCCCACGAAAAAGAAAGTTCTTATCAAACGTACTTGCTATGAAAAAGCTCCTCTGTTTTGCCCATCGCGGCGCGGCTGGACATGAACCGGAAAACACGCTCTCCGCGGTAGAGAAAGCCATTGTTCTGGGTGCGGACTGGATCGAAATGGATGTGTTTGCCGTGGAGGGAAAGTTGCTTGTCATTCACGATGAAAGGCTCGAACGCACAACAAACGGCGCCGGCTATGTGATGGACAAGACATTTGAATATCTGCGATCCCTTGATGCGGGCAAAGGCCAGCGCATTCCCACTCTTGGCGAGGTTTTCGATTGCGCTGATCGCAGAGTCGGAATTAATGTTGAACTCAAAGGTCCTGAAACAGCCGGTTTGACTGTTTCTCTTATCAATGAGTACATAAGGAAGAAGGGCTGGAATTACGATCAGTTCATTGTATCTTCGTTCAATCATCGTGAGTTATTGAACGTCAAAAGACTTGATTCCCACATGAAGATCGGCATAATCATCGGTGGTCTTCGCCGTCACTATAAAAAATTTGCCCAACGTTGTGCCGCATACTCCGTGCATCCCCGTATTGACCTCGTAAATGAAGAATTCCTGAGGAGCGCACATCAGCGTGGCCTTAAAGTGTTTGTCTATACCGTCAATCAGCCTGACGACATCGCACGATTGGAAGCGATGGGGGTTGACGGCGTCTTTACAGACTTTCCTGAACGTGTTATTTTACCGGCACTCAGGCGGCAGGATCATCAGGGCGGAACAGGGAAATCAAAATTATGACGGATTGTTCAAACTGTTAATTTTAAAAGAATAGTGAGTGTATACAGATGCAGAAATTTCTTGACCCGGCTTCAGTGGCTCTCATCGGCGTTCCGCGTAACACCGGCAATGGTTCTTTCAACAACGCGGAAACATTACTGCGTTATGGCTTTGAAGGTAAGATCTTCCCCATAAATCCAAACGCCAGGGAAATTTGCGGCCTGAAGGTGTATCCTTCAATCGCCGATGTCCCGGAAACGGTCGATTTAGCGGTGATATCTGTTGGAAGAGAACGGGTTATCCCGATGCTGGATCAGTGTATTTCGGCGGGTGTCAAACGGGTAGTCATCATTACTCAAGGTTTTGCCGACGCCGATCGAAAAGGCAAGGAAATGCAGGAGGAAATCGAAAGAAAGGCCAAAGCAAACAGCGTTCGAATCCTGGGTCCCAATACAATGGGAGTTGCAAACAACTTCAGAAAATTCACTACCGCATTTATTGATCTGGTCCGTCCCGAGATATTTTCACCGGTTTCGCTGATTGCCCAAACGGGAGTTATTCAGGTTGCATCGCAGAACATGGCGTACAAGCATTGGGGAAAGGCAATCGACATCGGTAACGGTTGCGACGTTGATGTGGTGGATTCCCTCGCTTATCTCGCCACCGACCCGGAAACCAAGGTTATTGTCATTTACATGGAAGGGATGAAACGGGGCGCTGATTTTCTGAAGCTCGCGTCACAAGTAACCCTTAAGAAACCGGTTATCGTCTATAAATCAGGCCGCAGCAAGGCAGGGGCGAAAGCGGCTCTTTCTCATACGGGGTCATTGGTGGGAGAAGATCATGTCTTTGATGCTGTTTGCAAGCGGGCCGGTATAATCCGGATAAAAAACGGATCTGAAATGACCGATGCGATTCGCGCCCTTCTTGTCATGGAAGAGATGGAAGGTCCGCGACTTGGAGTGGTGACCGTCACCGGAGCCGGCGGAATCATTACGGCGGATGCTTGTGAAGAGTACGGCCTTACGTTGGCAAAAATTCCCGAAGGGTTGGCGGATAGACTCACAGCAGGTATACCGGACTGGATTCCTGTAAGCAATCCGATAGACATCTGGCCGATTGGAATGATTGGCGGTAAGTATACCCAGGCAGTCAACACAGCACTGACGGAATTGCTGCGCTCCGATGAAGTGGATGGAGTACTGGGCACCCGGTGTGGCCTGTTTTAATACCATAGAACAGGCAGTCCAGGGGCTGTCGTTCTGCTACAACTATCACCAGGCGAAGAATCGGCATGTCCCCGTTCAAAAGACGTTTTCCATCGATCCGGAAAAATTACTGCCTCTTGCTGAAAAGGGCAGATCGCAGAAGCTGTTGATCGGAGAGGAGGCGCTGCACGTATTGGATCTGTTTGGCATCCCCGTTGTCAAAAGCGGTATCGCACAAAGCCGCGAAGAATTGGAAACCGTCGCCTCAACAATGACCTACCCGCTGGTACTCAAGGTGACCGGGGCCGCCTTCCTTCACAAGACGGAATGGGGGGGCGTTGTGACCGGAATCAAAAACCTGGAGGAACTGATTCGCGCCTTTGACCGGGTCGTTGAAAACGTTCACAGCCATCGACGGGATGCAAACGTTGAGGCCTTTCAGATTCAGGAGCAGATAGAGGGGCATGAATTGCTTCTGGGCTTGAAGAAAGACCCGCAATTCGACCACATCATCGCCTGCGGCCTGGGTGGTGTTTATACAGAGGTCTTCAAGGACATCAGTTACGCTATCGCCCCTGTTGATCATAAAGAGGCGGACGAGATGCTTGCATCTCTCAAAATAGCGCCGATACTGAAAGGGTTAAGGGGTGAGGCAGGAATTGACTGGAACGGTTTTGTTGAAATTATGGAAAGACTATCATTTCTTGCAAGCACACTATCCGGTATCTCGGAATTGGACATCAACCCTGTTATCGCAACAAGCACTCAATGTATTGCCGTAGATGTCCGGATCATGTGGTAAATTGGAAGGAAGTGTGTTATCCGTTCAGATTCAAAGGAAAACAACGAATCAGCGAAAAAGGGTTCAGCAGTACATGAGGTCCATCATATCGAGCATCGGCCCGGCAGCTTTTTTCTCGATGATCCTTACCGGTGTCTGATGGTCTCCGCCGAGATCCTGCAAGAAGGTTTCCAAGGCCGTTCTATCAGGGCAACAGCCGGAGCCGCCATAGGTGGTACAGGCGAAGGAAGCCCAGATTCCTGCCTCGGTCATTGCCTTACGGAAATCATCAAAGTTAAAAGCCTTTTTCCCGTTGAGATGAAAGGTGAGACCGGCAGCAAAGGCATCGCCGGCGCCCGTGGGGTCAATAACCCTGTCCGGGGGAAGAAGGGGCAGACAATAGATAAGGCCGTCCTTACCATCGCCGTAAGTGCCAAGGGTGCCGAACCGGTCCATGGTTATAATGCCATTAATCTTCCTGTCTGTAAACCATTCGATGATCTCCCGCAGGGAGGGGGCGTGCCCTTCTTTTTTCATCAGGTTCTTGAACTCCCACACATTCATCTGAATAACCGCTGCCTGCCGGAAGGCGTCTTCCCAGAACCCAATGCCTAATTCGATCTGGCTGTGGCCGAGGTTGAGGAATATGGGTGCTTTTCCTTGCCAGCGGTCTATGATATAGCGGGTGCATTCACCGGGTATGTGGGGATGCCCGTTGCTTTTGTCGCTATAGATATGACCGATCATGATGGCCCCCGGCGTGATCCCAAGACGGAATTCAATATCGTGGAAGCGTTTTTCAAGGTGGCGCCGGAAGTCTTTTCCCTCGGCAAATTTTTCAGAAAAGACCGTAGTCTGCGATTGGTTGACAAGGATCGTGGAACGGGGGGTTCGGATGTTGGGCACAAAGAATTGACGAGGAGCAAGGAACTTTTCTAATTTGGGAGAGAAGGGGATTTTTTCGGCAGCGACGATGATGCTTTCCCGAATCAAATTCCCCAGGGGGTCGTTGCCGATGGGCAAGATTGGCAAAACTTCAATGCCGACGGCAAGCATCCTGAGGGTGTAGTTTAAGCCGCTTCCCCCCAGGCTTTGTTCCTGCTGAATGACATGTTTGCCGCCCATTTGAAGGTGGACGTCGCAACGGAGGATACTTTCAAAGGCGCCGCTGCCGATAGCAACAACGGGCGGCCGGTTTTTCTTGGACACTGGCATTAATTACCTGTAATCAAAATAGTTTGTGACCTTTGAAAAACACCCTTTACGGGACTGTCAGCCGATCACCTTTTTTACCACCTCTGCCACTTGCCGGCAATATCTCTCTGTTTCCTCGTCCGTCGGCCCTTCCACCATGACCCGGCACATGTTCTGCGTTCCCGAGTAGCGGACCAGAACCCTTCCCTTTTCGCCGAGGGTGTCTTCCACCGCCTTGATGGCCTGGACAATCTCCGGCACCGTGTTAATGTCCGGTTTGGACTTTACATCAATGTTGATCAGTTTCTGGGGGAAGACGGTCATGATCTTTGCCAGCTCGGAGAGGGGTTTTTTCTCCTCCAGCATGGCGGTAAGTAACTGGATTGCCGTCAGAATGCCGTCCCCCGTGGTGTGTTCCCGGAGGAAGATCAGGTGACCTGAATCTTCGCCCCCGATGGAAGCCCCTCGTGCCTTCATCTCTTCGAGGACATAACGGTCCCCCACCTTGGTGGCGACCATATCGATCCCCAGGGACTTCAGGGCCTGACCAAGGCCGAGGTTGCTCATCACTGTAGCGACGACCAGGTTATTGGTCAGCCTCCCCTTTTTCTTCATGACGCCGGCGCAGACGGCCATGATCCGGTCCCCCGTCAGGACATTGCCCTTTTCATCCACGGCGATCAATCGGTCTCCGTCGCCGTCAAAGGCAAATCCCACGTCGGCTTTTCTTTTTATCAATTTTTCCACCAGCATTTCGGTATGTTGTGATCCGCAACGATCATTGATGTTGGAACCGTTCGGTTGGTCGAAGCGGGCCGTCACTTCAGCCCCAAGCTCCATGAAAGTCTGGGGGGCGACGCGGTAAGTGGCGCCATTGGCGCAATCCAGTTCGATCTTCATCCCCTCGAGGGTAAATTCCTTTGGAAAGGCACTCTTCAGGAATACGATATATCGGTCCCTGGCCCCTTCGATCCGGTAGGCCTTGCCCAGTTCTTCAGGGGAAGGATGGAGGGTATGCATGACATTTTTGAGGAGCAGTTCTTCGATTTCCAGTTCTGTATCGTCGGGAAGTTTATAGCCGTCATTCGAGAATATCTTGATGCCGTTGTCCTGGTAGGGGTTATGGGACGCAGAGATGACGATGCCGGCATCGGCCCGCATGCTCTGTGTGAGAAAGGCGATTGCCGGCGTCGGCATGACTCCGACCATGATGGCGTCAACACCCATGGAGCAGATTCCGGATACCAGAGCGTTTTCGAGCATATAGCCGGATATCCGCGTGTCTTTACCGATGATAATTTTAGGCCGATGATCCTTGCGCTTGAAATAGTAGGCCGTCGCCTTGCCGACGTTCAGAGCAAACTCCGCCGTCATCGGGTATTCGTTGGCCACCCCTCTGATTCCATCTGTCCCAAACAGTTTTCCCATGAATCGTCTCCTTAGATACCGCTCCCTTCTTCTACAGACTTTCTAATCTGACCGGCAATTACCTCCGCCGGTTCACCGAGGAGAACCCCCGTGGAAATCGTTTCCAGATAACGGTCATCCCACGGGAGATTATATTCGTTAACCATATTGCGGATGTCGTTATACTGGTAGCCTAAAACTTCTTTCTTTTCCTTCACTGAAAGCGCTTCATTAAATTCACTATGGATTAGAAGCAGATTCTGTACGCCCCCCCTGTCTCCCAGAAGGGGTAGAACGACTATGGAAGCGCTGTCAGATTTTCCCCGGCCAACATAAATATGGCCGGTACTCACTATGGTCCTTTTTGTTCCCATTAAAATATGAGAATTTTCCGCCCTCGATTTCATTGTAAGGGAGATGCCCCCCCTTTTTTTGATTGTTATTGTTGATATATCAACGGGATTCCCTTCCACGTCCAGGTTACTAATATCATAGAGGGTATAACCATGTATGGCAGCAATTGCCGGTTGAATCCTCGTGATGGTTAAAGCATTTTTGGATACGAGGGCTTTCATGGTAAATTCCAGTTCCCGTAAGAGGTTAAAGATAATACCCCGGACAGGCTGTTCCTTCCTGCTTGTTCCGACGGTAACAGTTTTGGCCTGATGCCTGATGGCATCAATCGGTCGGGAAAGCTCATCTATTGAATGACCGATAGAGATGTCAAGCAGTTCGATTGGGGAGGAAAGACCCTCTTCTCTCTTGAAATCACGCCAGTAATCTTCGAGGGGCAGCTTCCCTGCAGCATACTTAAGAAGAAGAACGATATCGGATATTGTATTTACGTTGGTGAACGAGAAGGCGCCATCACCCCTCTTCTGATTGAACTCGCTGGAAAAGTCCCTGACCATTCCCCGGTAATTCCTGTCGGCAATCCTTTCGTAAATGGAATAATTTTTTTTCTCATGTTCCGCCATTATCTGATTTAATTGACTTCTGAACTCCCTGAGAAACGCGGCATCTTCGTTAATGCTGCAGGCGGCATAATAACCCCAGAGATGCCCGGCCAGGGTATTGAGAATTACGGGCATGGGCATTGGCGCTCTGGGTACCTCAATCACCGCATCGGCAACACTGTTGAAGCGGTCCTCACCCTCATCGGCGAAAACGACGACTCCCGCCCTGTGTGCCTTGAAGATTGCAACATCTTTGATAATATCACCCGTCACGGTTTCCGGGCTGCCAGCCGCACAGACTATGATCAGGGGCTCGGCGGACAGGTCAATATGCTTTTTATTTTCTATAAAATCCGAAGAGATCGTTTTATAACACAGCTCGCTTAACTTAATCCTGATTTCATCTGCCGCCGCCTTGTTCGGTCCGCTTCCGACAACAGCCCAGTACCTCCTCTGTTTTGCAAGTATTTCGACAGATTGCCTGATTTGTGCTTTTTTCTCGATAACCCTGCTCATCATGTTCGGCGCCTGTTCGAGGTTGAGAAGCTCCTCCGCAATGAAATCATCGGAAACATTTTTAAGAAGCTGGGCAATGCACAACGCCAGGACGTGACCGGCTATAACCTGGGAGTAGAAAGCCTTGGTTGAAGCTACAGACATTTCGATGTCCCTGCCGTCGCTCGTGTAAAAAACCCCGTTTGCCTTGCTGGTTATGTCGGATTGCCTCCTGTTGACGATGGCGATGACTGTCGCCCCCCGTTCCACGGCCATTGCTACGGCGCGATTGGTGTCTGTCGTCGTCCCCGACTGTGTAATAGGGATAACCAGTGTATCTTTCAGGTCATCTTCCAGAAAAAACCCGCTCAGTTCAGATGCAACCTTGGCTTCAATTTTGATGTGAGTGCCTTTTAGATATCTCAGCAGGCTATCGGTAACTGCCTCGCCTGCAACAGCCGCCGTACCGTGACCGATTACAATAATATTCCTGATTTCTCCCCGTGCGAGAGCGTGTCTGAATTTTTCCGGTATGATATCCTGGCCGAGATTGAATATAACTGAGTATCTCCCGTTTTCTTTCTTTACAATCCGGTACTTGCCCCGTAATGTTTTTCTTACGGAAAGCATTGATTCAGAGATCTCTTTCAGGAAATAGTGTGGATTTTCTCCCCGATCGATATCGCGGGTCGTGATTTCCGCCTTTTGAACGGAATCAGCTCCAATACTTAAAGCCGTCCCGTCGTAGAAGAGGGAGTTAATCCCTGAAACGCCCCCGTGTGAGTCCTGGTCAAGGATAAATATCTGGCCCGACGTTTCAGGGGCATCGGGTGTGGAAGGTTTCTCACCGTCCATCTTAAGGAAAAACGGGGTCCCCTCAACAAGACCGTACAGTTCTGATGAAAATATATACTGATCTGGGGCAATTCCGACATAAATGGATTGACCGCTGCCCTTGAGGGCAAGAAATATCTTTCCCGGTACCGCATTGCTGACCATCGCAATGGCATGGGACCCTTCAAAGTCATTCACGGCCAATCTGAATGACTCCGTGACATCATGTCCTCTTAACAGATACTTTTCAATTTGCAGGGGAATGATTTTCGTATCAGTCGTAATATGGGGTGCAATAAGGTCTTTACCTCCCTCAAGGTCATTGCGAAGGGATTGATAATTATCGATGTCCCCATTGAGGACAACGCTGATGAACCAGTTTCCCTCACCGTAATGAGGGTAATTTTTCGTGACTTCCGGCGATGCGGCACCCTGTGAGGGTATAGTTTCGCCAGGGGTAAAATTATTGACCGGATGGCAGTTATCATCCGTAATGGAACCCACCGATGCCCATCGTGTATGGGATATGAATGTCTCAAATTTTGTTTTCTGTCGTGAAAATTCCAGAAATATTTGATCCTGGGAGATAAATTTCCTCAGGTCCCTGACATTTTGACCAAGTTCACCGATGATGGACGATGTTTTATACACGAATGACAGAGCAATCCCATCGCTCTGCATTTTTTTCATGGAGGGGGTTTCAGACGAAAGACAGATTGAACCATTGAACAAATCACATGGCCTCGTTCTCCTGGCAAAATCATCGTACAGACCTTTCTCTTTGAGGACCTTCAAGACTTCCTCAAATGCTGTACTGTCACGAAAGGTAAAGGATATCTGGATTCCTGCTGAATCCCTTCCTCTGACCTCCAATCTGTCAAGACAATTCAGGAGAAAATTGATCTTCTTATATTTTATAAATGATTCGGGAGATATTTCATCAACTCCACCCGCTCCTGCTAAGCTCACAATTCTGCCGAAATTATCGTGAACATCTTTCTCAAGACTCCAGATGATATCCTTCATCAGGATATGCCTACTGTTTATTGTTTCCATGTCGCCGGTGGAAAAATTACCCGCGTTTTCTTCGAGGCACTTTTCTTCTTCCGCAAAAAATGCCTTCATTTTTTGCGTAAGGTCTGAAAGTTGCGCCGTCTTTAGGGAATTAAAAAAAATGTGCTGGAAAGAAACATCTTTTTTTAACTGGAGAAGAGTTTCTTCCATCCCTTCCAGATACCCGTTTCCTCCTAAATAGTGAACCGGCGTGGCGGCGCCGGACAGTATGGCCTTCATTTCCTTTTTCTTGATTTCCCTAAAGAGCCGTGTAAACTTTTCGATAAGATCGGTTTGCTCAGCCTTATCGCTCCCCTTGATGGTCAGGATACCGGCAAAGCCGCAGCAAATGACATTAGCAAGTAAAGGGAAAAAGACAATCGAGTACTGTGGCGCCGTACGCATGTCAACCCCGACATATATCTTCCATTTCTTCAGATAATTAATTGTTTCGGTGTACCATTGCTTCAACATTTTTATATACGCTATCTTGTATTTCCTTTCCTGTTTATACCATCAGGATCTGTGAGACGGCAAATGGCCTGATGCTGTACCGCTAATATGATCTACGATTTTTTGCAGCCACGCCGTTCCCAGAACCGATACCTCTTTGTCCAGACCCTGAATGACTTTTATGTAATCGCTGTTATCCTTCATTTTTTCATGAATGATTGTGATAAATGCATCCCGATTTTTTATATTAACGCTTGTTTCCAACCCACCGGTAAAAGTCGCCTCGATTTTTGACCAATTTTCACAGAATTCCTTCTTTTGCCGGAAAAGGTTTTCATGTTCGCTTTTCCCCAAAATATTCTTACCCAGTTCAATGGATGTTTCCATTTTTTCAGAAAGGGCTTTAAATCGTTTTACTCTTTCCTCAACGGCACCATCAAGCTTATCCATAACCCCGGCATACAGTTCCGTACCCATATCCTTCTGCCGGAAAAAGGGTTGTCGAACATGGACATACCACTGCCTGAGGGCTAAAAGGTTGGCAAGGTAGCAGATGTTGTTATAGACACGCCGCTTGATATGTCTGTAAAAACCTGTTTGAAAGAATTCTTCTTCAACGGTAACGCCTTTTTCGGCAACTAACGTATTCCCTTCAGGGCAATCCCTCCGAAAAACCGTTCCCGCGGCGATCACGGTACCATAACCGATCCTGACCGGGCCAACCATACCACCCTGACCTCCCAAAAAAATAGGAGGCTGGTTCAGCATAACACCTCTGGGTATATCGCCGATAAGGGAAGGTGTGGCTTTATCCTGATGTGGGGTATAATTGAAATGTATATATGAACTGCCAACTTCGCTGTGATTTTTTCGGCTCGTTCCACCTGCCATGAAACAGTCACAAAAGTTGATGAGGCTGCCAAGGGTTACAAAGGGGAAAAGAATAGTTTGCTTTAATCCGACGGTATGGCCCGCACTTGCTTCTTCCTCTAATATACACCCTTCCCTTACCTGTGCGCCGCAACCCATGTTAGACTTTTCAAGAAAGGCAGATGATTTGAAAAATCCGCCCTTTAGTTCAACATGCTCTCCGATTTGACAATCAACGACGGTAGCCGGTGCTTCATATCCCAGCCTGGCTCCCCGGGAAATCAGGGTTTTTGCCCCATAAATCCTGGTTCCGGGATAGAGTATTACACCATCACCGGAAATCCTGTCGAGATTTATTTCTTCCCCGATATCTATAGAAAAAGGGGCCGGCATCTTGACCCCCTGTTCCATCAGCTTAATCACTTTATGTGACAACTTAACTTCTGCTTTCACAGTTCATGCCCAGTTTGTCCATTTTTTTCTGGAATGTATTCCGGTTGATTCCAAGGTAATTGGCCGCGGTACTTTTCACATTACCGGTACGTCTTAGCGCAATCCTGAAAAGACTCCTTTCAACCATGGTCAGCACTTCTTCATACAATCTGCTTTTTCCTTTTTCCCCTTCATCAACTGACCACAGGAGCGTAGCAATATCTTCGAGCTTTTTTTCGATGGTCTCTTCGAGAATTGACGATGGCATTGCCTGAACGTTCTTAACCGCCGCAACGGATTCCATATTTTTACGTTTCATAATAGCCGCGGGTCCTTTCTTTCATGCCTTTGTTGTGAAGAGAATTTAAGAGGTAACCAGCTTAATGGTTATGATTCCTATGAGAACCATCGCCGTAACCCATGTCATGATGATATCCGAGATATTTTTTACAGGATGTTCAATCTGGTTCCTGACGTCCTCTTCGACCATTTCCTTGTCGATATGATCAACAACATCCCTGACGAGGAATGAATAATTTTCATAGGCGTTGGACAGGATATAGAACCCTTTTACTGTAGTCAACAGGAGATATACCTTTTTGCGGAGGATCATAGCACCAACATGAGTAATATCCCCCCAGGAGAATTCCTTTTTTCGCAGGAATTTCGTGATCATAATGCCCTGATCTCCCGTTCGGACTCCTCGGGACAAGGATTCGAAAAAGACATAAAGGACAGGTATGAAAATAACGGTAAGTACGATCCTTTCCAAGTGGAAACCCTTCCAGAAGAGAGACAGCAATAGAAGGAAAAAGAGAAGAAAAACATCGATAGCATAGGGAATTACAAATGATCTTCTGATTCTGTAAATGTTTTGATACATAACGTACATTAAAGGCAGATTGATGTTTACCTGCGAATATCTCTTCTAAACATCTCTAACAAAGGGACCGCTTTTGCCGCCGTGTTTTGAGATTAATTTGATGTCGGCAATTACAATATTCTTATCGGCAGATTTGCACATATCATAAATTGTCAGGGCCGCTACACTGACTGCCGTCATAGCCTCCATCTCCACACCCGTTCTCCCTACATTTTTCACTTTTGCTTCAATCGTAATTTCACCCAATTCGGCATTACTTATAAACGTAATATCAATCCCCGTCAGTTCTAAAGGGTGGCACATAGGGATCATTTCGCTTGTTCTCTTGGCTGCCATAATTCCCGCAATCTTTGCTACACCAAAAACATCTCCCTTGGGCATATCTCCCTTCTCGATGAGATTTACTGTATCCCGGCGCATCAGGACCTTTCCACGGGCAACGGCCTCCCGTGCCGAAGGTTCCTTCAGTGTCACATCAACCATCTTGGCCTTGCCTTTTTCATCAAGGTGGGAAAATTCAGCCATTGCTCCTCCTGACCATCACTGTAAAAATGAGCGATAAAATTAGCATAGCCCATCTGCTCAAGTCAAGAAGGTTAAAAAAATACTTTTCGGAAAGAAATATCTTGCTATCAGAGGACTTATTTTATAATATTTTCGCCTACTCACAGAGAATATCCATTCCCATTACGCATAAAGAACATTTTCAGGGAGCGCGGATTGATTGTAAAGGTCCTCAGCAGCACCGTTGTCGGTATAGATGCATATCCGGTTGATGTGGAGGTGGACATCTCCCCGGGCCTTCCTCAATTTTCAACAGTAGGACTTCCGGATGCCGCCGTCAAGGAAAGTAAAGACAGGATCAAGGCGGCTATCAAAAATTCCGGATATAGATTTCCCAGGAACCATGTTACCGTAAATCTCGCACCTGCGGACATTAAAAAAGAAGGAACCGGTTTCGATCTTCCCATCGCCGTAGGTATTCTGACAGGCGAAGGATGTATCGAATCAAATAACCTTCTGGACTATACCTTGATCGGAGAACTGTCTTTAGACGGGAGCATCAAGGGCGTTGATGGAGCCCTATCAGCCGCCCTTCTGGCAAATGAGATGGGGAAAAGGGGTATCATTGTGGCAAGAGAAAATGCCGATGAAGCCGCCATGGTTGAATCTATCGATGTTATTCCCGTCGATACCCTTTCGGATGTCGTGGAATTTCTTAATAGCAGGAAGGAGATAGAGCCGTTAACGCTGGACATAGCCGATATATTCGATAAATGTCTCACATATCCTTTCGATTTCAGCGAAATTCGCGGACAGGAACACGCCAAAAGAGCTTTGGAAATTGCCGCCGCCGGAGGGCATAATATTATTATGATCGGCCCACCGGGATCGGGGAAGACGATGCTTGCCCAGCGACTCTCTACCATACTTCCCGATCTGACTTTTACTGAAGCTATTGATATTACGAAGATCTTTTCTGTTGCCGGGCTTCTCAATAAAAAGAGAGCCATTTTAGGAACAAGGCCTTTTCGAACTCCCCACCATACGATTTCAGATGCCGGACTTGTGGGAGGGGGACATACTCCCCGACCGGGGGAAATCAGCCTCGCCCACAACGGAGTGTTGTTTCTCGATGAACTGCCGGAATTCAGGAGAAATGTCCTCGAGGCATTAAGACAGCCATTAGAGGATGGGCATATTACCATCACGCGGTCTTCCACCACGGCCACCTATCCGGCACAATTTATGCTCGTGGCGGCAATGAACCCCTGTCCCTGCGGCTATTATGGAGACCAGACAAGGGTGTGTCGATGTACCCCGCAGCAGATCCGGCAGTATCAGGCGAGGATATCGGGTCCTCTCTTAGACAGAATCGATATTCATATCGATGTCCCGTCCGTCCGATATAGAGACCTCACGACTAAATCTTCCGGTGAATCCTCCGGTGCTATCAAGGAAAGAATAGACCGCGCAAGATTCATGCAAAAAAAGAGATTCGAAGGCGAGAATACACAATTCAATGCCCGGATGTCCGACAAACAGATAAAGGTATATTGCACCATTGATGAGGATTCCCAGAAGCTTATTGAAATGGCCATAGAAAAACTCGGGCTCTCCGCCCGTGCTTATACCAAGGTATTAAAAGTCGCCAGGACTATTGCGGATATCGACGAAGAAGAAAAAATACGCTCCAGCCATGTCGCCGAGGCCATCCAGTACAGAAACCTTGATAGAAAAATGATTTAGTGGTAAAGAACTCTGCCATGCGGATGTTTAATGTATAAAGGGAGATGAACATATGGAAATAAAAATTGTTACAGTGGAACCAGAGAAAATGAAGGCGAAACCTTCAGACGAATCGAAGCTGGGGTTCGGGAAAATATTCACGGATCACTTCTTTACAATGCAATACCACGCGGATCGCGGCTGGTACAATGCCATGATTGAACCCTACCGGCTTATATCCCTGGAGCCAACGGCCATGTGTCTTCATTACGGACAGGAAATATTTGAAGGACTGAAGGCTTACAGGGGGAAAGATGATCAAATCTTTCTCTTTAGGCCTTATGAAAACATTAAACGCATGAATACCTCAGCCGAAAGACTTTGTATGCCCAAGGTCGATCCGGAATTATTTATGACTTCCCTGAAAAAACTGGTACTTATGGAAAAGGATTGGATTCCCCGGACTCGAGGGGCATCTCTCTATATCAGGCCGACGATGATTGCGACAGAAGCGGCCTTGGGGGTGCACGACGCCAATGAATACCTTTTTTTCATTGTCGTGGGCCCGGTGGGTGTCTACTATCCCCAGGGATTCAGTCCAACCAGTATGTATGTAACTGATGATTATGTCCGGGCTGTGCGGGGAGGGATAGGAAACATTAAAGCCGCCGGCAATTATGCCGCCAGTCTTCTGGCGAGCAAGGTGGCTATGGAAAAGGGATTTACACAGGTGCTTTGGCTGGATGCGATCGAGAGAAAGTATATAGAAGAGGTGGGGACAAGCAATGTCTTTTTCTTCATCGGCGACGAGCTGATAACGCCGCCCCTCGGTGGAAGCATCCTCCCCGGCGTGACCCGCAATTCCATCATTCAGATTGCCAGAAGCTGGAATATTTCCGTTTCTGAGAGACCCATCTCAATGGACGAAATCCTGGACACCACTTCCAATGGCACACTGAAGGAGGCTTTTGCCTCCGGGACGGCGGCAATCGTTTCCCCGATCGGAAAAATTTCTTACAGGGAACGAGCGATCATCATTAATGAAGGAAAAACAGGTAATCTCACAGAAAAATTATACAATGAAATCCTGCAGATACAATACGGCGAAAAAGATGACCCGTTTGGCTGGAGAGTGCCTGTATCGGACTAAAAATAGCCCATGGGTGAAGGATATTGCTCTTTATACAGGCACTTGGAATTGAAATCCACAGACGTGTTGAAAAGGTTGTTGATAACGATGTTGATAACACTTGTAAGTCTTCAATAGTGACAAATTTATACCTCATTGCATACGATTTGAGCAGCGAATATATACAATAATTACAACATGATAAATAAGCGCCCTTTGATTTCTGATACTTATTGACCTCTTTTTTGTGAGATATAAACTCCTCGAAAAAAATGTGCCATTTCTTCTCTTTTTTTAAAATAAAAGATATTAAAAAAAAATATGGTCGCTGGAGCGGCTATTCAATAAAAGCAGCTGGTATCATGATATGCCTGCTGCTTTTTCCTTCCGTCCAGGCCCTGGGAGGGCCTCCGCCTCTCAAGGAGTTGATCGAAAAAGCTCAGGAGAGATATGAAAAAACAGTAGACCTTAAAGCACGATTCATACAGGAAGTGACTATCAAAGCCATGAATAAAACGGATCGGGAAGAAGGAACCGTCTATGTAAAAAATCCCAGGAGAATGTTGTGGAACTATTCGAAACCAAAAGCTAAAAAATTAATCATCAACCCCAAAAATGCCTGGTTATATATCCCGGAGGACCGTGTAGTCTATATTCAGGACACGGATACTATCTATAAGTCAAAGCTGGCGGTGAAGTTTCTTTCAGGGATAGGCAAGCTGGGTGAAGATTTTCATATTAACTTTTCCCGGCCTGACCCTGTGGATGGGAAAGGAAACTATCTTCTCACCCTTACTCCTTTCAATTCAGATACCGGCATCGATAAACTGAATTTAACCGTTGATAAGGATAATTTCCAGATTATACAGTTTAGTTTTACAGACTTGTATGGAAATGTTACCCGTGTCCGACTCACCGATATAAAAATCAACAACAACCTTCCCGATAAGCTCTTCAGTTTCAAGCCCCCACCCAATGTTGAAATTTTTAATATGCCATAATGAGAAGATTCTACAAATGACGTTTGCACGTAAATTGCGTAATTTCAACCTCACACTATCGCAATGAAAGGATCGCAAGTCTTTTCTCTTTACATTTTATTTTTTTAGGGGGTAAACATACATGCTCCGATATACACTCGATGAGGCATCTTGTCTAAATCTTGAAAAAGCATTGAACCTTGAGTGGCTTGAAACCAATGGGTTAGGGGGTTATGCATCCGGTACGATACTGAACTGCAATACAAGGAAATACCACGGGCTCCTGGTTGCAAATCTCAGAATACCGCAGGGGAGACACGTCCTCCTTTCATGGCTTGAGGATTCCATTTCTATGAGGGAAAACGAGTTTTTCCTCTCATGCTGTCAATATCCCGGTGTCTTTCATCCCCGGGAAGGGCATCTTCTCAAAGAATTTCGCCTGGATTATTCTCCCCAATTTACCTACGAAATGAATGGGATTAGCCTTCACAAGACAATTATGATGGTTCATGGCGAGGAGCGCGTCCTGATCAGGTATGATGTCGAGCATTGCCCGTTTCCCGGCGTTTTGCGATTGAAGCCCTTTTTTGCATATCGGGGATATCATGCGCTGGCAAAACAAAACATGTTCCTTCATACGAAAACTTGCAAAATAGTAAATGGATTCGAGATGCAGCCTTATGACGGCATGCCGCCCATATTTATTCAGACAAACGGAAAGTCAATATTTAATCCTTCACCCGTCTGGTACAACAATTTTGAATATCTGGTTGAAAAAGAAAGGGGGTTTGACTGGCGTGAGGATCTTTTCCTTCCCGGTATTTTTGAAATTCCCGTAAAAAAAGGGAGTACCGTCATTATTTCCGCATCGCTGGATATTTACCATGAGAAGCTGGAAAAGATATGGACGGCTGAAAAGACAAGGCGGACCCGTGAAACATTAAAAAATGAAAAGATCGTAAAAAAGTTTGAAAATCAAGAGGATAAGATTCATGTACGAAACCTGATTGCTTCGGGCCAGCAATTTCTGATCAAATCACCATCCGGCCGACCGGCAATCATCGCAGGCTACCACTGGTTCGTTGACTGGGGGCGAGACACACTCATTTCCCTGCCGGGGCTGACATTCTGCAGTGGTCGTAATGAGGAAGGGATTGCCATCCTCTCCTCACTTGGCGCACATGAAAAAAATGGCCTCCTTCCCAATTACTTTGCCGACGATGGGATGGGAAATACCTATAATACAGTGGATACCTCGCTTTGGTATTTCTGGGCCGTTCAACAGATGCTGAAGCATACCGGCGAGATCGAGACCATTAAAAGCAGGCTGTGGCCGATCATGAAGAGGATTGTGCAGGGGTATATGAACGGTACACTATTCAACATCCATATGAGTGAAAACGGTTTACTCCATGCAGGTGATAAAGATACACAGCTAACATGGATGGATGCAACCGCGGAAGGTAGTCCTGTAACCCCGAGATGGGGATATCCCGTAGAGATCAATGCCCTCTGGTATAATGCCGTCTGCTTTGCCCATGAACTTGCACAGCGTTTTGATGATCATGAGTCTTCTTTCCATGCCCTCATTCCAAGGATTAAAAAGTCATTTGTTGATACCTTCTGGATTGAAAGTAAGGCATATCTTGGCGATGTCTTCTGCAACGGATATCTGGATCCTGCCGTAAGGCCAAATCAGATTCTGGCTGTCTCGCTCCCCTATTCACCATTGGAACCCGCTCAATGGACCGGTGTGGTCGAGAAAGTCAGGCAGCACCTGTTGACTCCTGTGGGCTTAAGAACCCTCTCACCGGAGGATAAAAACTATAAAGGACAGTACGAAGGCGATGGCGTCTCAAGAGACTCGGCTTATCATCAAGGTACCGTATGGCCCTGGTTAATAGCACATTTCGGTGAAGCATATATCAGGGCTGCGACAGACAAGACCGCAGCGAAGATATTTCTCCTCAATTATATACGGCCATTTGTTCGTAAGCATATGTTGGAGGCCGGTGTGGGTTGTATATCTGAAATCTTTGACGGCGATCCCCCCCATCGCCCCAATGGGTGTATTTCGCAAGCATGGAGCGCAGCAGGATTGATCAGATTGTATACTCTTCTTAATGAAATTCCTGATTCATAGACGGTGGCTGAGCATAGGGAGTAGTGCATGGTGTGCGGATAAGGATTTTTTTCTGGTTTACTTTATTCTTTTGTTATGTCATGATGCCCACCGTATATTGATGGTTTCGTACAAGGGTCACCTCTGTAAAAACATTCCGCTACATTGTTATAGCCGTCTGGTGGTAAGGAGGCCATTT
This sequence comes from Deltaproteobacteria bacterium, assembly GCA_026388545.1. Classification (NCBI taxonomy): domain Bacteria; kingdom Pseudomonadati; phylum Myxococcota; class Myxococcia; species Deltaproteobacteria bacterium. Next base: position 55,034 of record JAPLJS010000041.1, on the reverse strand, counting down.
GCCCGTGAAAATCCTCATGTTTGGATGGGAATTTCCACCTCATGTTAGTGGCGGCCTCGGGACTGCCTGTTTCGGTATTACAAAGGCTCTGGTCGGCCTCGGCCACACAATTTTTTTCGTCATTCCGAAAATATTAGGCGAGGCGGGGCAATCACATGTGGAATTGATTTCAGCCTCCGGAGTTCCTGTCGAACAGCAATCTGCCGGAGGGATAAAGGTCTTTAAGGGTCTGGATATCAGATTGATCAATTCAACGCTAAGACCTTATCTAAATAAAGGCCAGTATGAAGATATCCTGCGGGGAAAGGTCTTGAATCTGCCTGCATACGAAAAAGGCCAGGGCGACACGGAGGAATCTCATGTCCTCACAATCTCTGAACACTACGGTCCAAACATGGTTGCTGAAGTTATACGGTATGCACGGGTAGCCGCTGTCATTGCCGAAAGTCAGACATTTGATATAATTCATGCCCATGACTGGATGACGGTCTTTGCCGGTCTTCATGCAAAAAAAGTCAGCGGGAAGCCCCTTATTCTTCACATTCATTCCCTTGAATTTGATCGAAGCGGCGAGCATGCCAATCAGGCAATCTTTTATATAGAACGATTCGGCATGGTATCGGCCGATCACATTATTGCAGTAAGTCATTATACAAAAAATATGATTGTCAACCATTACGGTATTCATCCTGATAAAATATCTGTCGTTCATAATGCCGTTTCCCGTGCAGAAGCTCCAAGGATTTACCATGTGGAGCCACATCCCGACAAAAAGATTATCCTTTTTCTCGGCAGGATTACCTTCCAGAAGGGCCCCGATTATTTCGTTGAAGCAGCGGCTAAAGTATTAAAAAAACTACCTGAAGTAACGTTCGTCATGGCGGGTGCAGGAGACATGATTTCCCGTATGATCGAGCGCGTCGCCGAACTGGGAATAGGGAAAAATTTTCACTTCACCGGATTTCTGCAGGGAACCGAAGTGGAGCAGATATTTACAATGAGTGATCTTTATGTCATGCCGAGTGTATCTGAGCCTTTCGGTATCTCGCCTCTTGAGGCAATGGTGTATGATGTACCGGTTATTATTTCCCGGCAGTCAGGGGTGTCGGAGATACTTCATCATGCATTGAAAGTGGATTTCTGGGATGTAAATGAAATTGCCAATAAGATTATAGCAATTTTAAAATACCCTAGACTGGTGGCAGAAATGATCGAACGGTCGCGTGAAGAATTACACACTGTTCGCTGGGAAAATGCTGCTGAGAAGATCGTCACTGTCTACGATCACGTATTGCATTGAAAAGGTGGGAAAATGCCAAGCATCTGTCTAAATTTCCATGTTCATCAACCCCGCTGGTTGAAGCACTACACCTTTTTTGATATTGATCATGACCATGTTTATGAGGATGTGGAAAAAAATCTTCAGATCCTGAACAAAGTATCCGATAACTATTATCTTCCGGCCAACAGTATCATGCTTGATTTATTAAATCAGTATCAGGGAGATTTCCGGATTGCCTTTTCGATCAGCGGTATTTGCCTTGATCAGTTTGAAAAACATCGTGTTGATGTGCTTGACAGCTTTAAACGTCTTGCTGATACAGGATGTGTGGAGTTCATTAATGAAACATACCATCACTCACTTGCTTTTCTGTTTTCTGCACGGGAATTTAAAGAGCAGGTCATGTTGCATAAAAAGAAGATAAAGACTTTGTTCGGTCAGACTCCCAAGACGTTTCGCAATACCGGACTCATCTATAACAATGATCTCGCAAGGACTATAGAAAAAATGGGCTTCGATGTCATTCTGGCCGAGGGAACAGATAAAATTTTAGGATGGCGGTCTCCTCATTATGTCTATCAACCCGCGGGGTGTAAAAAACTGAAACTGCTCTTGAGAAACTACCGTCTATCCAATGATATTGCTTTTCACTTTTCAGACTCAAAATGGTCTGAACATCCCCTCATGGCTGATAAATATACACACTGGATTCACAATATAACCGATACCGGAGCCAGAGATAGTATTAACCTTTATATGGATTATGAGACATTTGGCAATCACCCGTGGGAAAAAGCGGGGTTTTTTGAATTCATCCGGATGCTCGCCCGTGAAATCGTAAAGCATCCCGATTATCGGTTTCAGACCCCTTCGGAAATTGCCGGAGATTACGATCCCATTGACCAACTGGATGTAACGGACTTTATCTCGTCGGCAGATGGTGAACAAGATTTAAGTACATGGGTGGGAAATAATCTGCAGAAAGATGCCATAAATACATTGTACAGTATGGAATCGAACGTGCAGCGTCATAAAAAAGGGATGTTTCTCCATACCTGGCGCATGCTCCAGGCATCCGATCACTTTTTTTATATGTGCACCAAGTGGCCTGCCGATGAAGATGGACAGAAACATTCCAATCCTTATGGGTCGCCTTATGATGCATACATCAACTATATGAATATTATCGATGACTTTTCCGGTCATTTCGGCAATTAAAAGAGGAGTTAATTCATGAAAAAACATACTAAAGGCTATCTGTTTGAGGTCAGCTGGGAGGTCTGCAATAAGGTAGGAGGCATATATACCGTCGTTGCCAGCAAGAGCAGGGAGGCCATTCAGAACTATGGAGAACGTTACTTCCTCCTGGGACCTGATCTCAAAACCAATCCTGATTTTGAAGAAACTGATGAAGCCTGCTGGGTAAAGATCAGGGAAAGTACGGCCATTAAAGATATCCCATGTCGTTTTGGCAGGTGGAAGATCCCCGGTGAACCAAAGGTTATCCTCGTTAGTTTCGGGAAAAAATACGATAAAGAACAGTTACTCTTCAGGCTCTGGGAGGATTATGGCGTCGATTCGATAGCGGGCGGCTGGGACTATGTGGAACCGGTGATGTTCAGTTATGCCTGCGGCGAGGTCATAGAAATAACGTATAATCTGATGGTAAGACCACATGGCATACCCGCCGTTGCACAGTTCCATGAATGGATGTGCGGTGCAGGCCTCCTCTATGTGAAAAAAAAGGTTCCGGAAATAGGCACTGTCTTCACCACACATGCCACGATCCTGGGAAGAAGCCTTGCCGACTCAGGTGTGGATATTTATAAGTCCATGGAAAATATCTCACCACAGGTAGAAGCAGGCGCCCATAATATCAAGGCCAAGTATTCAATGGAACTGGCCTCAGCGAGGGAAGCAGACTGTTTTACGACAGTCAGTGAAATAACAGCTTCTGAAGCGAAAAATTTTCTTGGAAGGTACCCGGATATTATCACACCCAATGGGCTCGACATGGACCATATTCCTGATCTCACAACAGATAGAATGTCTGCATTAAAGTCGAGAGAAATACTCATCAATGCAGCATCACGATTTCTGAGAAAAGATTTTCCTTCAAATACAAAGATTGTGGTCATATCAGGGCGTTATGAATTCCATAATAAAGGCATCGATATTTCTCTGAATGCATTCAGCAGGCTCGACAAAGATATGACAAAAGATGAAGCGGTCCTGGTCTATCTTTTCGTAATTGGTGGTCACATGGATTTGATTCCCGCCCTTCAGATCGATCAAACACAAACAAGACTCGAACCGAGCAACCCTCCCATTACAACCCACAGGCTCCATAACGAGTCATATGATCCAATCTTGCAGGCATGTAAAAGTTTGGGACTTATGAACTCAACACAAAACAGGGTTAATGTCATTTTTAACCCGGCATATCTCAATGGTCATGATGGTCTTATTAATATGACCTATTATGAAGCCCTTTCAGGGTGTGATCTGGGGGTTTTCCCGTCGTACTATGAACCCTGGGGATATACACCCCTTGAAAGTGTCGCCCACGCCGTGCCCACAATAACGACTGATCAGGCAGGTTTTGGAACTTGGGTACAGCTAACGATAGGTGAGAATAGCGGAGTTATTATCTTAAACCGTAAGGGGCAGAAAATCAATTTAATTGAAGATAATTTATATACTATCTTCAAAGGCTTTCTATCCTGGGGTGATGAAGAAATTAAGGAGAGACGAAAGAGCGCCCGTCATGTGGCGCTCCAGGCAAACTGGAAAGATTTCTTCAAGTTATACCTTAAAGCATATGATGAAGCTATCGCCGTTGCATATGACCGTGCTGATAAACTCATCTTAATAGACTACAGGGTGGAAAAAAAATATGTCTTTGCCGGTACTGTATCGACTCAGCCTCATTTTCGCGCGTTTACTGCCGTCGTAAATCTTCCCCTCAAAATTGAGCGGCTGAGGGAACTTGCCTACAATTTATGGTGGACATGGCACCCCAAAGCCCGCAGTTTGTATATTTCCCTCGATCCTAAACTTTGGCCGGAAATGGGAAATAATCCCGTTAGAATGTTGGAGACGGTATCGCCTGAAAAGTTATTGGAGGCCTCGGAAAATCCCACCTACATGACTCATTACACGCAGATCATCCAGCAGTTCGATGAATATTTGAGCGATAGAACTCCCCATGAAAGGGTGCATGCCTCTCCGGCAATCAAGTGGTCGTCACCGGTTGCCTATTTCTCCGCCGAATATGGCCTTCATGAAAGCCTCCCCATTTATTCGGGTGGGTTGGGTACACTCTCTGGTGATCACTTAAAAACCGCCAGCGACCTCAATATTCCGCTCGTGGGTATAGGTCTTCTTTACAAGAACGGCTATTTCAGACAGGTTATTGATAAAAATGGCATCCAGACTGAGGAATATCCGGAAAACGTCTTTTCCATAATGCCTGTTCAGATTGTCCGGGACGACATGGGAAATGAAGTTCAAATATCCCTTGAACTGCCGGGAAGAACACTCTACGCAAATATCTGGGAAGTAAAGGTGGGACGGGTTTCGTTATACCTGCTGAATGCCGATGTTCCGGGAAATACCGTTCAGGACCGAAAGATTACAGAACGACTGTATCCCGCTGACCAGAGAATCCGGATCGAACAGGAAATCCTCTTAGGCATGGGTGGTGTCAGGTTGATAAAAAAGCTGGGTATCAGGCCCCGTGTCTACCACATCAATGAGGGACATTCCGCATTTCTTATTTTTGAGAGAATCGCTGACCAGATGACCGAGGAAGGTCTTTCCCTCGATGAGGCTACTGAGTTGGTTCGCGGTAGTACCGTTTTTACAACCCATACTCCCGTTGAAGCAGGTATTGAAAGGTTCCCCAAGGACATGATGGAACATTACTTTTCCGGCTTCGTAAAAAGAACAGGCATGTCCTGGTCACAGTTCTGGGAACTGGGACGAAAGGAAGGCGGCGAAGAAAAGACCTTTTTCATGACCAAACTTGCCTTCAAAATAGCACATATGAGTAATGCAGTAAGTCACGTTCACGAAGAGGTATCGAAGCGAATGTGGTATGATTTATGGAAGGGCTTTAACATCTCGGACATCCCAATCGGTCATGTCACGAATGGCGCCCATACCATGTCTTACATCGCGCAGAGAATGAAAGACCTCTTTGACACATATCTGGGACCTGCATGGGAAAGTAACATCACAGACCCCGAAACGTGGGAAAAGGTTCAGGATATCCCCGACTCATTGCTGTGGGACACCCGATATGAACTCAAGCAAAGATTGATCAATTTTTTGAGGGAATACCTCTCCAGGCACTGGGTGAAATATGGTTATACAAAGACATGGCGGGAAGAATTTTTTTCAAAAATCAATCCCGCAGCCCTGGTGATTGGATTCGCAAGACGCTTCGCGCCTTACAAGCGCGCCGATATGCTCCTGTCTGACCTGGACCGCCTGGACAAAATTTTAAATCATCCAACACGCCCCGTTCACATAATCATCGCTGGAAAGTCTCATCCAAACGACGGAATGGGGAAAAATCTTATTAAGAAGGTTATCGACATCTGCAGGGATGAAAGATTCAGGGGCAAGATTTTTTTCATCGAGGACTATGACATTAATATTGGCCGGCGTCTTTTTCAGGGTGTCGATGTGTGGTTGAATACGCCTCGAAGACCCCATGAAGCGAGCGGCACGAGCGGTGAAAAGGTTATCGCGAACGGGGTGCTTAATCTCAGCATATCCGATGGGTGGTGGTGTGAAGGTTATGATGGAACTAATGGCTGGAACATAGGACCTGTTGTGAGAGGGTATTCCGAAGAAAGAGACAATGCCGATGAAGAAGACAGCCAGTCGCTTTATTCAATACTCGAGAATTCAGTGATACCGACATTCTATAGCAGGGAGATATCGGGACTGCCGGAAAAATGGATCACTATGATGAAAAGATCCATGCAAACCCTTATGCCCAAATTCAACACGGCAAGGATGCTCCTCGAATACTACCATACAATGTATCTGCCCACGGCCAACAGGGAACATGAACTTTACACGGATGGACACAAGCTGGCTCGCGAGCTTGCAGACTGGAAGCTCAAAATTCCCATGCGTTTTTCCTCACTCAGATTGTTGGATGCCAGCATTGAAGGAATCCATGGGGATACCGTTTTTGTTGATCAACCGCTTATCGTAAGCACGAGAATTGATGCAGGAAAGGTGGATCCTGATGAAATCTTAGTTGAACTGGTAATCGGAAGAAAGGATGGATACGAATTTACTGATTCTCCGGATTGTGTGCCTTTAAAATTAGCGAACAAGACACTGGATGGAGTTCTTACCTATTCCGCGGAATACATAGTCAAGCAGAACGGCCCCCACATATACGGTATCAGGGTACTTCCGTACCATAAAAATCTTGCAGCCAAGCAGGAAACCGGCCTTGTCCTCTGGGCGTAAACGTAAACGGGGACAAATTTATTTACTAAAATAAATCTGTCCCCGTTTTGTTGACGTTCCCACTGTGAAAACCTTGACACAAAAATCAGCCGACGCTGGAAGTGGTCGGCTGTATTGATTTGTTATCTGAAAAATACATCATGTCTCATTATAAGCTCTTAGGAATTCATCTCTTGATATGCCCGCCTGTGTACAAATTGTTCTCAGGGTGGAAGATTTAATAATAGGGTGGTTAGGCATTGTTAGTGGGATTTTTATTCCATCAGGAGTTTCACGAACCATTGCAACATGTTCCTTCTCCCGGACAATACGAAATCCTAAAATCTCTAATGCTTTAATAACCCTGCGCTTGGGAGCATCGATGGGGAATTTAGCCATTAAGCTTATACACCCGCCTCAGCAATAAACGCTTCAATTATAGGCGGATCGATGTCAATAACATCATCGCCAAATGTTTCAACATGAAATTTGATCGCAGATTTTACATTCATAAGGGCTTCTTCATAAGTGTCACCCTGGCCTACTATGACACCCTTGATTCCCAGTGGGTACGCAACGTAGCCATCAGTGTGTTTTTCGACAATAATTTTGTAGTTTTTCACAAAGATTCCCCCCCTTAATGTTTATTTCAAGATTATAATAGCACAGTTTATATGTATTCTTCTAACTCAAATTTTTCAGATAACGTAAAGATCACCGGCTCGAGGAACGAGCGTTCGGTGGATTTATAGGTTCGGTGACCTAATTTTTTTTCTGCAAGAAATCGTAATCTTAGGAGTATATTTTTGTGGCCAAAATGGGCAGTATTAGGCTAAATATAGGCCGTTTTTTAATCCTATTCTTTATGATACCTACTACTTATCTTGGTCCGACCCCATTGACCACCATTGACCATTGCACAGCTACGTTGACGTTCCAGAGTTCGCATGATTCCATTAGATTAGATTAGGATGGCAATCTAAGAGTCAAACGTAGACTTGACCCCTGACCCCCTCTATTCTTTATGATACCTACTACTTATCTTGGTCCGACCCCATTGACCAATATTTATAAAAAAGAATATTTTCCAGAACAATGCCTTTCCAATTGGTTGCTGCCAAGCGAAGCCAAACAAGCCAACCGCTCCAATTGCACTAACGACGTACGCGGCAACGAGTAGAGCCGTACCTATTAGCGAGGGGTTTTCTATTGCTTCTCTGATATCCGCACCGACACCAAGAACGGTACCGAAAAGGAGAAGCCCAAAATACACTTTCCAAGCTTTTTGAAATCGGAGCATTTTTTTGGCGTCCCAACATCAATTAGACCGCCTCTCAGCGGTGTTATTGTGCCGATGAGTATCGGCTTAATTTTTATAATTTCTTTTAAATAAGATATGTTCGCTTGTCAAGAGCTCAATAATATTGAGTAGTAAAATACCGATAGAGGTTTGGATTTGAGATTATGGGACTATTTACGGCCAATGAATATCAGGATGATCGTGATGATGATGCTGATGAGGATACTTGTAGCCAGGGGAAAATAGAAGGTAATGTTCTTGCCTTTATAATAGAAATCACCGGGAAGCCGTCCGATCCACGGTATTTTTCCGCCCAGCAGGAAAAGGCCTCCTATGCCCGCGATGACGAGACCGATAATAAGGAGAATCTTGCCGAAGCCGGTAAAATCAGCCATAGGGTTTTTCCTTTAGATCGAGTTTATAAATGAATTATATCACATTTATGACCAGTTGAACGGCTCTTTCTGCTCAAAATCCGGGGCCAAAGCCCGGTCATCCACATCCTGAGTGAAGATGTTTTCAAAACCCATGTCAAGGGCGTGATTGATCACACGCTCATATTCCACACGGGTGATCCTCCTGCCCAGGTGGGGGTGATTTTTCACAGAGGGAATGGGTGTATACTGGGACATGATGCTCAAAGTTACAGAAATGGATATATGTGTTTTAATCAGTCTGAGAACTTCGAGGCTGTTCGATATGAATCCGGGAAGGATGAGATGGCGAATGAGAATCCCTCTTTTCGCGATGCCGTCGTCCTCCCAAAGCGAATCTCCTGCCTGCCGCACCATTTCCTTGATGGATTCAACGGCATACCATGGATAATCCTTCGCCCCCGAAAGGACAAGAGCGTCATTTTCACTGCCATACTTAAAATCGGGCAGATAGATATCCACCATCCCTTCCAGGAGTTTTAAAACTTCCGGATTCTCATAACCGCCGCAATTGTAAACGAGGGGAAGATGCAAACCTCTCCGGCGGGCGATCAGAAGCGCCTCCATGATCCGGGCTATATGGGGTGTGGGTGTAACCGGTTCAATATTGTGACAGCCCTTCTCCTGCAACGCCAGCATGACACCCGAAAGTCCTTCACTATCCATCCGTTCCCCTGATACTTCATGGCTTATCTGATAGTTCTGGCAGTAGATACATTTTAGATTGCATGAAGAAAGGAATAGTGTTCCCGCGCCCCGGGTCCCTGAAATGGGAGGCTCCTCTCCATAATGCGCAAGGGCACGGTTCATTACGACGTCATCCGAGAGACGGCAGAACCCCAACTCGCCTACCCTCCTGTTTACCCCGCATTTTCTGGGGCAGAGTGTGCAGTTTTCCAGGATTTCTTTTAGTTGATGAATATTCCGGGGCGAGATTGCTTCAGTGACCACTTCCGGCCATACCTCACTGAACTGTTATCTTTTCCACAACACCCTTGATTTTCTTGCTTTCAACGAGTTCCAGGAATTCTTCTCCCAGAGGTTGCGCGAGTTCAACGGCCCGCCGCCAGTTTTTTATGCGGGTAGCCGGGTCATCGATGAAAATCGCAAAATCGTCCCGCTCCGGCACCTTCCCCCCGGGAAGCTTGGCAATGAAGGTATCAGCAGGATAAATCATCACGACATTATCCAGGATGTCCGCCTGCGGCCGACGATAGGAAAGCCTCTTGTCCAGCCAGCCCGGTATGATCCGTTCCTGATGGTTAAAGAACAGTATGATATCCTCGTTTGTCGGGGCATAGTTATGGGTCAGATGATAATCAATGAGGCCGCCATCCCGGTATACCCCGCTTGGCGCCCCGTAGATGTCTTTGATACCTGCAACAACCAGGGGAATAGCTCCGGAAGCCATGACGGCGTACTTAAAATTGATCTCGTTCAATCGGATATATCGTCCCCGGTAACCGGGCCGCAGGCAAAAGTGCGGCGGCTTTGGTCCGTTATAAAACACAACCCGCTCAGCAAAATCATGAATGTATGAACGGTTTATGGCATTGAAGAGAAAACAGATCCCGATGCCGATACGCTGTACCCACTTTAGCTCAGAAGCCACGAGATTTCTTGCACGGGCTGTAATGATTACAAGACGGTATTTTTTATTGGCAAGCGCAAAAGAGAGGGCATCATCCTCAATATAGGCATTTGCAAGATTTACCAATGATTCCAGAACTGTAGCGGGGGTGTCGTTTCTTTTGTAGGTTATACCGATGTAGGATTCCATAAGAGTGCGGTAACTCTTCTCAGGTTCAGGCTGTAGCCAGGCGGCAAAACGCATCGCTCCTGCCGATGAACCAACGAGATGGATTGCCTTGGAACGCCCCAAGAGGCCATTTTTTAACAGGGTTAGATCGAAACCGCTGGCAATCAGCCATCGGGGACCTGTCGCCGGACCGAAATACGTTGTTACGCGGTCAAAGTGAAAGCCCCCATCCTGAATGATTTCATAGGCCCGTTTGCCCGCTTTGATACAGATATTGCTCATTTTTTTAAACCGTTGACAATTTCGATCCCGGTGACCTCAGGTAAAATTTATAAACTTATACGAAGACTTACCGGGAATTACCACAAATGATCTTGACACTGTCCCGGACGTTCGATAAAGTAGAGCATCTGAAAGGAAAGTACCCGCTGTTTTTATTAGATGGCGGTTAATACATAAACACAGCGACTTTTGTCAATGCCTATTGTTGACAAAGCCCTTAAAAATCTGCGTCGATAGTTAATAAATAAGGGATTTTGTATGGATATCAAAAAACAGGTGGTAGAAATAGCAAAAAATGCAAAAAGCGCTGCCTCTGTGCTTGCCCGATTATCGTCAGATGCAAAAAACAGAGTCCTCCATGATATGGCGGAAGAACTCATCAGGCAAACCGGCCTATTGATGCGTGAAAACGAAAAGGATATTGAGAAGGCAAAGCAGATGGGTCTCTCCGAGGCCATGATTGACAGGCTCACATTGAAGGAAAGTACAATTGAGGGTATTGCCAAGGGCTTAGGAGAAGTCGCCGCCCTCCCGGACCCGGTGGGGAATGTGACCTCCATGTGGCGAAGACCAAACGGCCTTCTCGTCGGGCGAATGCGGATTCCTCTGGGGGTTATCGGCATCATCTATGAATCCCGTCCAAACGTGACGGTGGATGCTGCCGCCCTTTGTCTGAAATCCGGCAATGCTGTCATTTTAAGAGGCGGTTCCGAGGCAATACACTCAAATATCGCTATCGCGCAAATCCTCCGGAGTGTCTTAAAAAAAGGTGCGATCCCCGAGGGGGCCATTCAGGTAATTCCGATGACCGAAAGGAAAGCGGTACATGAGATGTTGCAGCTTGAGGAATATATAGACCTGATCATCCCGAGGGGGGGCGAGGACCTGATCAGGGCTGTTGTGAACGAGTCGAAGATTCCGGTCATAAAACATTACAAAGGTGTCTGCCATATATTTGTCGATGCCAGTGCTGATTTTGACATGGCAGTATCAATTTGTATGAATGCAAAGACCCAGCGTCCCGGGGTCTGTAATGCCATGGAGACCCTCCTCGTCCATCAGGATATTGCGGAGCGATTCCTGCCGCTCGTTTCGCGTCATTTCAAAGACGCGGGCGTTGTCCTGAAGGGCTGCGACAGGACAAGACAAATCCTTCCGGATAGTGAAAAAGCAAAAGAGGATGACTGGTACCGGGAATACCTCGATCTCATATTATCCGTACGCATTGTGGATACCATTGATGATGCTATCGCCCATATCGAAAAGTACGGCTCCCTCCACACGGAATCAATAATTACCAGCAATTATCGGAATGCGCAGCGGTTTTTAAGTGAAGTCAATTCTTCCACTGTTCTGGTCAATGCGTCAACCCGCTTCAGCGACGGCTTTGAGCTGGGCCTCGGTGCAGAGATTGGAATCAGTACAACAAAACTCCATGCCTTTGGCCCTATGGGACTGGAAGAGCTGACAACGACAAAATTTATCATCTATGGGGATGGACAGGTGAGAACATGAAATGGGGATTATTGGGAGGCACATTTGATCCGATACACACCGGGCACCTGAGATGTGCCGAGGAAGTGCTTGAAATTTTTGATCTGAACAGGATCATCGTTGTTCCTGCTTCGAAACCGCCGCACAAAATAGATGCCGCTATCACATCGTTTCATCACCGGGAACAGATGATTATGCAGGCAATCGAGGGGAACCATGTATTTTCCTTCTCCGATGTGGAGAAGCGGCGGGAGGATACATCTTACTCGGTGGAAACGGTTGAATACATCCTGAAGAAATATATGGAGAATCTGAAATTGTATTTCATCCTGGGACAGGATGCCTTTCACGCCATCCAAACATGGAAGGATTGGCAACGGCTGCTCCTGCTCTGCAATTTCGTGGTCATGACAAGACCAGGATATGAGGACAGAGGTCTGGAAGGAATTCTCCCCGCTGATTTTGCTTCCCGCTTTACGTATGATGATACTTTAAAAGGCTTCCGAGGTCCAACCGGGCACATCATTTTTTTCAGGGGGGTCACTTTCCTGGATATCTCATCCAGCGATATCAGGCAAAGGGTAAGAGAAGGTAAATCCATCAAATACTTGGTTCCAGAGACAGTCCGCCATTATATTGTAAAGAATTCTCTGTACAAGAACTCCTGAAACAGTAGGTACAATTTGAAGGATAGTGCGAAAAAGACCGTGTTTCAATGGGCAGGAACGCTTTGGCTGATACTGGGCATTATCGTGTGCCTTTTTATTGCAGCAACGTCGGAGGCCGAAGAGAAGTTTCCCAAACCGGTCGGTGCTGTCAATGATTTTGCCGGGGTAATCCCATCGGACGATAAAAACCGGATGGAAGGTCTGGCCAGGGAGGTTATCGAAAAAACCGGAACAGCGATAGTTGTTGCTACGATGACAAGCATCGGAGATAACGATCTGAATGATTATGTCAACCGCTTGTACCAGGCATGGGGCATCGGCAAAAAAGGGGAAGACAAGGGAGTCCTGATATTTCTTACCGTGAAGGAGAGGAAGTTCAGGATTGAAACGGGATACGGCGTTGAGGGCATCCTTCCTGATGGACTTGTGGGTGAAATTCGTGACAGATACGCAATCCCGTATCTCAAACAGGGCGACTACGGAAAGGGTCTTTCCAATGCCATGACCGCTGTGGCTTACGTTGTGGCGAAAGACGCCAATGTTTCCCTGACAGGCGGCGGACATATCGATCAACCGAAAAAGCAAGAGGTCAGGCGTGGCAGCGGGATATTGCCCCTGATCATTCTCATCCTGATCCTGATTCCACTTCTGGGTACGAGGCAGGGCAGGGAAATGATCCCATGGCTGCTCCTCATACTGCTGAGCGGGAGTGGCGGCAGAGGTGGAGGTAGCGGTGGAGGTTTTGGAAGCTTTGGCGGTGGCGGCTTCGGCGGCTTTGGCGGCGGTTCAAGCGGGGGCGGCGGAGCAAGCGGGGATTTTTGACGGAAGGTGAGAAAATGGCTAAAATACCGAAAGACCCAGCAGAAATATTTCCAGAGATAACCGACGACTTCAAGAAGGTCTTTGAGAGCGATCTCATTTCACTTATCCTTTACGGAAGCGGCGCCGGCGACCATTACATTCCGGGCAAGTCGGATCTCAATTTTCTTGTGATCCTCTCGGAAGGAGGAATTGACAATCTGGATAAAGCCATCGGTACTGTTACCCGATGGAGGAAACGGCAGGCGGCAATTCCGCTTTTCATGACGAAAGCAGAGATTGTATCTTCCCTCGATTCTTATCCCATTGAATTCCTCACGATGAAAAAACATTATAAACTCGTTTACGGCGAGGACGTCCTGGGAGGATTATCCTTCGAGCCATCCCATCTCAGATTGCAGTTCGAGAGGGAGCTGAGAGGAAAAATCCTGCATTTAAGGAGGGGATTACTGGAATCGGAAGGGCAGGTAAAAAGGCTGCGGGAACTCATCAAAGCCTCTTTCACCGCATTTATTTCCATATTTAAAGCCCTCTTATATTTAAAAGGAATCGACATTCCCCAAAGCCGACGGGATATTATCCGCACTGTCGCCGGTGCATATTCCATTGATCCGGACGTTTTTCTGAAATGCGCGGATATCAAGGAAGACGTTGATAGTATACCATCGTCCGAGGTGAAGAATTTATTTATGGGCTATCTTAAGGAAATCGAAAAACTATCCAAACTTGTTGACAGCATGACACTTTAAAAAAAAACTACGAATTATATCAGGAGGCACAGCATGACCAGCGGAAAAAGAAATCTCATCATTGCAGGTGTAATTGTACTTATCGTTGTTTTTGCTCTCTACTCTTTCGTAAAAGGTAATTATAACACCTTTGTTTCGTTGGATGAGGCGGTAAAAGGTTCCTGGGCACAGGTGGAAAACCAGTTGCAGAGGAGGTACGACCTGATCCCGAACCTTGTGGAGACTGTAAAAGGATACGCCAAACAGGAAAAGGATGTCCTTGTGGAAGTTACCAACGCCAGGGCAAAGGTGGGTGGTGCGGCGAGTGTGCCGGAGAAGATCGGCGCCAATAATGAATTGTCCAGCGCCTTAAGCAGGCTTTTAGTCGTGGTGGAAAAGTACCCCGATCTTAAGTCCAATCAGAATTTCCTCCGCCTTCAGGATGAGCTTGCGGGAACGGAAAACCGGATTGCCGTCGAAAGAAAACGTTATAATGACGCGGTGAAGGTGTTCAATATCGCGATCAGAAGTTTCCCGGCAAATTTGCTGGCAGGCATGTTCAACTTCCAGAGTGCAACGTTTTTCGAGGCGCCCGCGTCGGCAAAGGCCGCTCCGCAAGTCAAGTTTTAATTCGGTTATAAAGGGGGAAGAGAAACGATACAATAGATATCTTCCTTGCCGGGAAGTTCTACAAGGTTCAAATTGTCTCGATGATCGATACAAAATCCCCTCATCCCCCATTTCGAAAAGGTGGATGGGGGGATTTTTACTTGTTGTGATCAGAATATTTAGATAAAGTTTCTCGAGAAGGGAGTATACAAAGGCCGCCGGAAAAGTTTGATAAGGAGGATGGGATGGACAGAGCCGTTACGACAGTTATTGACACTGAAAAGTGTATCGGGTGTGGTTTGTGTGTAAAAGTCTGCCCGTCAAGAACCATTTCCATGCAGGGTGAAAAGGCGGTTGTGTCCGGCGACAGGTCACTGTCATGCGGGCACTGCGCCGCTATTTGTCCCGTTGATGCAATCAGAGTAAACGCCATTGATAAAGCATCATCCTGTTTCACCACTTTCATGGGGGATGATTCATGGCTGCCGTATGGTGAATTTGACACAGTGCAACTTGTCAGACTTATGGGATCAAGGCGTTCATGCCGCAATTACACAGACAGACCCGTCGATCGTGTTTTACTTGACGATCTGGTTAAAATCGGCCTCACTGCTCCTTCCGGGACAAACAGCCAGTTATGGACCTTCACCGTGTTGCCCACACAAAAAGCCCTCCTCAATCTTGGGGAGCATATCGCTGCCTTCTTCAAAAGGTTGAATCGTATGTCTGAAAAGAAGTACCTGCGATGGTCTTTAAGACTGATCGGCAAACCGGGGCTGGATGAATACTTCAGAGATCATCACGATTCCGTCGAGGAGGCGCTCGCTGAGTGGGAAAACTGCGGTACCGACAGACTGTTTCATGGGGCAACGGCGGCGATAGTGGTAGGATCGAAGCCCGGAGCATCCTGTCCTAAGGAAGACGCCCTCCTTGCCACGCAGAACATCATCCTGGCAGCTCACAGTATGGGACTGGGTACGTGCCTCATCGGGTTTGTCGTGGAAGCCCTGAAGAGGGACATCACCATAAAGAGATTTTCAGGCATCCCCGATAATGAGAGAGTGTATTCCGTTATCGCCCTTGGGCATCCCGATGAGAAATATCAGCGAATCGCGGGAAGAAAAAAATACGTCCAGCGTTATTATGAAGCATGAACGCTCGTTCTGCATGGGCATCCCGAGACGCTCCCGGAACGGCTTTTCTGACGGTTAAGGAAATGGATAGTGAAATGACTGAGTACACACAATTTTATGGCTTTTCAGAGAATCCCTTTGACATATCTCCGGACCCAAAATTCTTTTTCTCAGCAGAAAGCCACAGCGAAGCCTTAGCCGGATTGTTGTATGGGATCAACCAGAGGAAAGGATTTGTCCTCATCCTGGGAGAAGAAGGTATCGGCAAGACCACACTTATTCACCATCTGATAACCACATTAGACAGGAACGTAAAGACTGTCTTCTTTCCCCAGAGTCAAATAACCTTCGAACAAATGTTGAAGGAAATCATCCTCACGCTGGAACTTCCGCTAAAGGTCGAAGTCAAGGGATCCATGCTGCATGAACTCTATTACTACCTGATTCGATCTCTGGAACAAGATGAGAATGTTGTGATCATTATTGATGAGGCCCACAACATAAGCCTGGAGGCGATTGAAGAATTGCGTTTGCTCTCAAATCTGGAGACCAGTAAATCAAAGTTGCTTCAGATTGTGATTGTCGGTCAGCCGGAGCTCAAAGCAAAACTCCGTTCTGAAGTTATACGGCAGATTAATCAGCGCATTGTCGTCAGTTCCCAGATCAGCCCTTTGACTGAAGAAGAATCCCTGCAATACATCGATCACCGGTTGAAAATTGTGGGAAGCGGCAGCAATGAAATCTTCACAGGCGAGGCTTTATCCATGATCTGCCGGCACGCAAAAGGAATCCCCCGGGTAATCAATATCCTGTGCAGTAATGCCTTGTCTGTTGGTTATGGTCTTTCCGAGAAAAAAATATCCGCTTCCATTGTGAGGAAGATTCGGAGAGAAAAAGACATCTTAACACGAGAAAAGGCTAAAAAACTGTCTTCCGGGATTAAAAAAAATCTGCCTCGTAAAATTTCCTATGCTTTCCTGACGCTGGCTGTCTTTATGGCGGTTATATTCTTTAATAAGGATTACGTGCAACATGTTGTCAGTTCGATGAAATTAAAAAATGTAACGGGCGTTTCGGCATTTAGGGATAAAGATGAATCTGCGAAGCCCACAGGTAAACGGTATGTAGTTCCTGAACCGGTTCCAGGCACCCCGAATCCGGAGATCATAAATGCCCAACCCGAAACTTCACAAGCCCCCGCCTCATCGGTAACTCCTATGAGTCGCCCCTATACCGAGATTCGTATTAAAAAAATAGTTGAAGCGAAAGTAGGGACGAATCTATCTCTATTGGCCCTTAAATATTATAATGAGGCGAATATAACCCTCATGGACCACATTTTGGAACAGAACCCGGAAATTACCGACCCCAATCTGATCTTGGTCGATCAGAAAATCAAGATTCCGGAAATTACCGAATCGTTGCTGCTTCTCCCGTCTTCAAATGGTGTATGGAAAGTTCACCTGGGGACTTTTTCGAATCCCAAAGATGCCGCCCGATATATAGATGATATTGACTTGCTCGGAAAAAAGATGGAGGTTGTCCCCCGGAAAGTATCGCAAACCGAAACGTGGTACAGAGTGTTGGCAGGGCCGTTTGTGAGCAAAAATGAAGGATTGAAGGCCATAGAGGACCTGAAACGGAAGGGACTTTTACCCTCCTTCCGATGACCGTAAAACGGAAATTATTAATCGTAATCGCTTGTTAACCCCAACGCGATCTTCGGGGATCGCGCTCACTGCGGAGGCAACATTACCCTACTATTCCATAGTCTCTTATTGAATCTGGGACTGATCCTTTTCCTTCTTTACCAGACGAAGCATCGATTGGGGGACAAGGTAGTCCCTCATTTTTGATACAATATAGACCAGTATCCAGAGATCATCCGGTGTCCTGTTTCCCCGCCTTCCCACAATTTTACCCACAAAGCCATTAAACGGATGTTTGGGATGATCGATGACGACCATATCTCCTAATTCCATCTTCTTTTTCTCCTTTTTCCCGGTTTCGCATTTACAATGAGCGGGTTACTTTAAACCGTCAGCATGAAACTCTTGTTGTTAATACTGAATGAAATAACCCAGGAACCACTCTAAAAGACTTATCTCTCTAATTAAACACTCGTACTTTTTTCGATTTATTTTTAATCTTTTTGAACCCTCTCAAATAATTCTCTTAGCGCAGGGATAATATAGACATCAGTGAGATCAAAATTTTTTAGGGCTGTCAACAAGGTTTGAATTTTATCTTTTACGGATGCCCTGGAATTGACAATAATGACGCATTCTCCTTTTAATCGGCAGAGGCCGCCTGTACTCGTTAACTCTTCTTCAACAATTTTTTCATACCGTATTTGTATCCCCAGCTTGTAAGCTAATCCCTCAAGTTGACTCAAGGCGGTGTGATCATCCATATAAATTCCCGGTATTTTATTGGGTACGGATAGTATATTATCTAATACTGTCTACAACGTCAAGTTTTGCTCATGCACATCTGCATATGATGAAATGTCGAAAAGCATTTTTATGTTTGACTTATTTTAAAAATTTCGCTTTATTGCCTCAGATGCAATTTAACTATCATAATGGAGGTATATCATGAAAGATTCCTTACAGCCCGGACTGACTGTTGAGTTTACGTTCAAGGTTCCAGAAAACAAGACCGTACCCTACCTTTACCCGGAATTTGGCGAGGGCCAGGTCATGCCGAAGGTTTTTGCTACGGGATTCCTCGTAGGACTGTATGAATTTTCCTGTATCAAAGCGCTCAACCCCCATCTGGACTGGCCCAATGAGCAGACGGTAGGCATCGGCATAAATATGACTCATACTGCGGCAACTCCGGAGGGAATGACAATTACCGTCAAGGGGAAACTGGAAAAGGCAGAGGGACGAAAATTGACATTTTCATTGGAAGCATATGATGATGCAGAAAAGATATCCGAGGCGACTCATGAGAGATTTGTCATAAATGCGGAAAAATTTAAAGCTGCCGTCGATAAAAAAACTGGTAATATATAAAAGAGCAGAAACAAAAATACTATGACGCATTCAGGGGGTTCGGCAAAAACGGCTGACCTCTCATTTTGCATTTCCCTAAGTCCGGAATTAAATCCGCAACGAGGGCAATCCCCAAAGTTTGCTTTGGGGGCAGAGAATGAACGCGATTAATAATGTTCGTAAGGATCGATGTTTCCCAAGATTATTCCGAGGGGAGCTTCAATCGAACGTAAATTGACATGTAAATGCACTAAATGAACTGCGCCAAGCGGCCCAATCGTGCCCTCCATCGGCCCAGAAGACATGCGTAGAATCCATAGCCGAAGCGAGCAGTTGGTGTGCAGCATGGAAACGGTCATCCCGGCCGGCAAGAAGAAAAAGACGGGGGGAGTTTCCCGAAATATCCTGAACACATCTTTTCAGATACATCCAGACATCCCGCTGGTAATTATCACTCATCGTGTCTTTTGGCGACCACTGGAGTAATCCACCTGATCCGGCAATTTCCTTGATAATTGGTTCATCACCCAGAAATGGCCCTAGCAGTATAATGCCCTTGATCAGCCCCGGATGCGCTTGGGAATAGAGCAGAGAGCCTAACCCACCCATGGAGTTACCAAGCAGCCAAACCATGTTGTACCGACCAGCCTGAATCCTCGGCATGACATCCTCATCAATCCGCGTAAGCAACGTGCGATCAATATAAAACCGCAGATCGGCGTCCACTGTCACCGCATCTACAGGAGTTTGATGAGCGCGCACTATGTCGAGAATCCCTTCACGCTTAAAATCGTCCATTGAGCCGCCATAACCTGGGAGGAATATAACAAGCGTCTTTTGTCGCTTCGTGCTGTCAAGCATGTACTCTTTGATTGGGAGAGTCGTGTGATGATAGCAGCCCAGAAGGAACAACACGCTTGCGAGCACCACTGTTATTGGTACAGTAATCGAGACGCAAATACTTTTACCTGCTGTTGATTTCAAACCGATAATCCCTTGGTTTGGCAAACCCATGAGCGGTTTCTCTTCCCGGGAGATGTTGCTGTATTTATCTAAAATAATGATACGATTCCCAGAGAAAGCATTATCTGTTTCCGTATGTGAATCGATCCGGGATTTATCACTGTTACATGGAGTTATATAATCCTGAATCCCGTGTGAGTGGTTACAACTCTTTGTAATATTTGTCAAAGCGATAAACATTTTGTGGTTGAAAAGTGGAGCCCGATCCGGCATAAGAATCTCGTTAAAACGAGAGACCACGCAAGGAGAGGCGCCCGCAGATGGATATATCCCGACAGATTCGGAGAGCGCAACGATAAGGATGAAAAATATGACAATGATTTTGTACGATAAAGCCGGTAAAGGAAAATAATAAAATTTGGGATTTCTTCCTGTTATGTTGATTTTTAGATTTCACTCTTTCATTCAACATTTCAACCCAAAATAAATTTTGACAATAGTTTGATATAAAACTATCATGCACCTATGAAAAAGGATCACATTATCTTTTTGATCGGCCGGATCCAATACAAGGCCAATAGATTCCTAACCCATGAATTGAAGGCCCATCACATCAAAGGACTGGCCCCCTCTCACGGCGAGATTTTGGGATCTCTTATGGTGCGAGGGCCGTTACCTATGTCAGAAATCGCGAGGATTATCGACAAGGACAAATCCACGATTACGGCTCTGGTGAAAAAATTGATCAAAATGGGGTATGTAGAAAAAAAGAGCCATCTAGCCGATAATCGGATCAGCCTCATTGCCTTGACCAGGAAAGGAACGGCATTGAAAACCGACTTTCAGCTTATCGCTCAAAAATTAAGGGTCCAGTCATACATGGGTATCTCGGATGACGAAAGGGAGACGTTAGTCCATCTGCTGAACAAGCTCGACAAGAACCTCTAATTTTTTTGCTAATACAGTTGGATGTCAAACTATTAGCCTAAAGCTGTAAATATTATATATCAACGGAGAGAGGAGGAATGGAAATATGCAGTATGACAACATTATTTTTACAAAAGCGGATCAGGTTGCTGTCATTAAGTTCAATCGACCCAAAGCGTTTAATGCAGTTAATTTTGATTTATTTAACGATCTCATCAAGGCTTTGGAAATCTGCGGAGATGATAAGGATGTAAAAGTTATCGTGATTACGGGTGAGGGCAAAGCGTTCTGCGCAGGGGGTGATGTGGCGATGTTTGAAAGCTCCCCCGACACCAGCGAGACATTGCGGCAATTAACGAAGCTATTAAACTTTACAATCACTGGTATCCGCCGGATATCTAAGCCTGTCCTTGCCATGATCAATGGGACGGTTGCTGGGGTTGGTGTGAGTATTGCTGCAGCGTGTGATTTGAGAATTTGTGCTTCATCTGCAAAGTTTAAGCAAGCTTATACGTCTATTGGCCTGGTTCCAGACGGGGCATGGACCCTTTTGGTTCCGCTGCTGATTGGATTTAATAAAGCCTCAGAGCTGGTCTACATGGACCCTGTATTCGATGCAAAAGAGGCTCTCGAAATGGGACTGGTCAATAAAGTGGTTGATGACAGTGAACTTGAAAAAGAAACCAAGGATATTGCACTGAAGCTTGCTCAAGGCCCAACATTATCTTATTCTATCGTGAAGGAGAACTTCAATAATGCCCTGCTTGCCTTGTTGGAGCGGCAGCTCGAATTGGAGCGAAGAGGAATGATTTGGATAGGCAAAACATCTGATGCGAAAGAAGGAATCGCTTCTTTTATCGGAAAAAGAAAACCCAGCTTTAAGGGGCAGTAAATCTTTAAAGAAACGTTCTGTGTTTCCTCATCGCCAGCTAAACTCAGGTCGCAAGCCTAATATGATGGGAGTTCAACAACTGTAAACCCGCACCACATATGCTCATACTCTAAGAGCTGTCTCATCTGCCGGTGGGGCGGCTCTTACTTTCGAACCGTAATCTTTACTTTTCATCACCAACAGCTGTCAACATTAGTGACACAAACAAACATTTGTATCTTCCTGTAACGTTTCATTTCTGTTTTTATCCATCCATACAAAATTTAACATGGATATCGTCAATCTTCAATAGAAGTGAAAGTCAGTATATTATATTTAGCAAAATCTTTCTTCTCTTTCGATTAGGTAATCATCCAAAAAAAGATATGCATTAAGAGATTTAGAAGACGATATTAAGGTTTCCACCGATGGAAAACGTCCGGCATTAGAATTATAAAAATATAAATGGGCTAATTTTTTCTTCAGACCAGTACAAAGAGATGCGTCAGTAAATATTTGGTAATCCCAATATCAGCGAGGTCAACCGATGAATGTTACTGTTTGTCCCCCGCGGTTATTAAGAATCGTATTTGCAGCTTTTGCTGTTTGGCTTGTCTTTATCACCGTCCCGAAAATTGCCTCAGCCGGTCCGCCTTTTAAAACCGATGACCCGGAACCGGTAGAATACAAGCATTGGGAGATATATCTCGCGTCACAATATAGCCATGATCGAGACCAGAACTCTGCCACACTACCCCACATCGAGATTAACTACGGCCTCGTGCCGAATGTCCAGGTCCATTTAATCGCTCCCTTCCAATATGTAAAGCCGGAAGGAGAGGCGTCGCAATACGGATACGGTGATACGGAGTTCGGCATCAAGTATCGCTTCATCCAGGAAACGAAGTATTTTCCTCAAGTGGGAACATTTCCACTGCTGGAAATTCCCACCGGCGAGTCTTCGAGAGGTTTAGGAAATGGCAAAGCCCAATTTTTTCTGCCCCTCTGGTTCCAGAAGAGCTGGGGGCCATGGACGACCTATGGAGGAGGAGGCTACTGGTTCACATCCGGCGAAGGGAACAGGGACTGGTGGTATTTCGGTTGGCTGTTACAGCGGGAGATCAACAAAAGACTGACTATCGGAGCGGAACTGTACTATAAAACTGCAAGTAAAGCCGATATCGACGAGAGCAAGGGCTACACCATCGGAGCTATCATAAACCTGACGGATAACCACCATATTCTGCTCTCTGCGGGCCAGGATATCTACGGTCCGAACTACTACAACTTTTACATTGCATATCAATTTACCTTCGGTCCAAAGTAAATTATTTCAGAAACAGGTAACGTAGATTTATGAAGTTAAATATTTACTTAAAAAGTATTCAGTATGAAGTTTTACAGAAGGGAAGGAGATTATGTTTATCCAGGGCGTTATGATGAGTCATGTAGCATTGGGTGTTCTGGGCATCATGTGTGTCGTTGCATTGTTCGTGGATGTCTTGAATATTAATGAGGGGAATATTGAGAGGATAAAAAAATTAAGCTTAGCAGTCGCCGTACTGATTGTTCTTGCCTATCTTATCGGAGGATACTGGTATGTGGTTTACTACGGCCATGACAGGGATATCATAAAAGCGGGGCAATGGCCGTGGGCCCACAATTATTTCATGGAAGTCAAGGAGCATATCTTTTTTGTGATATTGCTACTTGGTATATACCTGCCGATCGCCGTCTATAGAAACGTTCCTCTCGCGGAGAAGCAGAAACGCAATCTGGTTCTCGGGATTGCCGCGCTGATAGTTTTATTAGGGTTTTTCATGGAAGGCGCCGGTGGGATCATCAGCAAAGGCGTAACCATGGGACTTATGGGGAGGTAATAGCTATGGAGAATACACCGTTGGAAAAATATACCGCCGGTTTTGGTCTGTCACTGGTCGTAACGAGCCTGCTGAATGCCATTATCCTGATCATTAAGGAGAAGAATGACTCCGTCATGAGTGCTATGAAGGCGGCACTTGGGCATCATTGGACAACGCATGGTGCTATTGTCATTATTGTGTTTTTTGTTCTTGGTTTTATTTTTTCTGGCATGCAGATTGAAACAAAGATAGATTCCCGGAAGATGCTAAAGTACATTATCTGGGCCGTGATCATCAGTGGAGTTATCATTGCAGGGTTTTTCCTGCCCAATTTAAAGCTTGCGGGAGCAATGAAATATTGAGCGCTGAACCCATGGTCCTCTACCCTGTATCATCGAATCCGATGGACGCTCAAAGGAACAACGGCAAAAATGGTCAAGGGGTTATTCGAGAAAATTTATTTGAATGATCCCTTCGTCTGTTCAGAGGAATGACACAGAAGCATACGGATTATAAGCACCATCGAAAATCAGGACCAATCAAATACATCCTTAAGCACCCGGGACTCCGGATCGCCAGGTCAAGTCCAACTGCATCTTTTACCGTATTTCTATTCGTAATTGTGAAGAATTTACAACCATAAGAAGTGTGGACTCGTAGGTGTCAGAAGTTTGCAGCACAACACTAATTTGATCTGATGACGTTCGTGAATTACGAGCTGAAAGGTGCTACATAAATGAATTGATCAGACTTAGCGAGTACAATAAACAACAGAGGACCCGTTTGGGAAATCAAGAGCGTTGATACGTAGGTAAAGGTCATGAGGAAAGAACGCCCTTCCGGTAAAAGGCAAGAGAGACAAGAAACAGAAATTAACTGTTTTTCCTGTTCTCATTTTTATATTACGTATGACATAGCCTTTCCTTATGGTTGTCGGGCGGCAGGTTTCAAGTCGCGGTTAATGCCTTCAAAGGAGATGTACACTATTTCTGGGATAGAGTGTCAACTTTTTACGGAGAAAGAGAAATTACGGTGATGTTATAGTTAAAGAGGGTGGATAATTGATTAAAAAATGTCAGGGTTGACACTGAATCGGTAAATATTCCCGAACATTTGACAAAGTTGCTTCGTTGGCTTATAGTCCCCAGCATGAAATCGAGACCTGTACCAATTCTTGTCGGCGCTGCGCAGTTCACCCAGTCAAAAGATGCCTTTCCTTCCCTTGATCCGCTTGGCCTCATGATCAGAGCCAGTCGAGATGCCTTTGCCGACGCCGGTTCAGACGCCTTGCCCGCAATCATAGATACCGTTTGTGTGGTCAACAGCTTTTCCCGCGATGACGAAAATACACCGCACATGCTCACAAAGGCCTTGGGCGTTAAACCCCGAGATGCCATCTATTCACTGATCGGCGGCAACACACCGCAGAAACTTGTAAACCAGTTTTCCCGTGATATTGCAGCCGGCAGAAAAAGGGCTGTTCTGATCTCCGGTGCGGAAGCTATTTATTCCCTATACCGTCACTCCAGAGGAAAAGCGGCTCTGGATTGGCCGGACAATGAGACCCTCCGTCAACTGAGGGAAAAGGATCTCAAAGCAAATTTTGACACCCTGCTTCACCTTGGCTGTGATCATGAAAAGAGCATCCTCGATACGCAAGGCGGCAAGTATGATGAACCAAACAACAGGGTTGAAGAGGCGTATGATCTTTTTATGCCCCAATTTATGTATCCCTTCTTTGAAACCGCCCTGCGCAGCCTTTCCGGCCGAACACCTGAGGAACACCGTCTCACCATGGGCCGCTGTTATGAACGCCTTTCACGCATCGCCTCACAGAATCCCCATGCCTGGAGCCGGCGAGTACTCTCTGCAGAAGATATCACTCTCGCGACGCCCCGCAATCGCGCTGTAGTCTACCCATACACGTTTCGCATGGTGGCCAACATCAACGTGGACCAATCGGCAGCGCTGATTATGACGAGCGATCAGGATGCTCAGAAGCTCGGCATCGACCGTTCCCGATGGGTCTATCCGATGGGCGGGGCGGAATTGAACAATATATGGCATGTCACACAGCGTCCGCAACTTCATGATTCGCCGGCCATCACGGAAGCATCCCGTCTCGCCCTGAAGCAGGCAGGGCTTTCCTTACATGACATCGATGTCTTCGACCTGTATAGCTGTTTTCCCTCTGCTGTGGAGATTTCACGCCGGGCTATCGGCATTCCGGAAGACGATCCGAGGGACGTATCCGTCACCGGGGGGCTTGCCTATTTCGGCGGTCCCGGCAATAACTATACTATGCATGCCATTGTTTCCGTAGTGAACCGTATTCGCCATGATAGCCGCCTGAAGGCAATGGTAACGGCCAACGGCTGGTACAACTCGAAGCACGCCATCGGCATCTATAGTGCGGAACCTCCCGACTACCCATGGGAGGATCACGATGTTTCTGTCGTCCAGAAGGCAATTGATGCGGAGGCCCTTCCCGATCCCATTGAACGGGTTTCAGGCCTTCTGACGATAGAGGCGTTCATGATTCGCTACGATCAGGACGGGCGGCCGGAAAGGGCTACGGTAATCGGTCGTTTGCAGGACGGTCAACGGGCGCTGGCGGATGTCAGGGCAGATATCGGTGATCTCAGGAAGCTAGAAGGTATCGAAATTGTGGGGAAGACGGGAGAAGTGCGCTATGATGCCGCCTTAGGCCGTAATATGATTAACCTCTATCCGCTTGCGGAGCCTTAAATAGGTTATAGTTTCCGAGGGTGGTAACAACGTGGAGGCAATAACCCGTCAGATTAGCGGATTTTCAGCTCCGAAACCAAATCCAGTATATCATTCGCGGTGTAGAAGAACAATTCATGAGCTGCAACGTACTGTTGCTTGTCCGATGTTTCTTTGAGCACAGGAACAATTTCGATGGTAGTTACATCCAGCCACCGGCCATCCATATTTATGCGCACAACGGCGCCCTGCGCATTACGTTCATGAGGGATGGTGTAAGAGGTCAGCACTCGAGAAACGAAATCGTTCTTTTGTTTGGTTACATAAGCCGCCCTCTGTTGCAGAGCTCGGATTTTACCATATTCCTGAGCGTGAACTGCGGGTAAACAAACAAAAAACAGAATAAATACAAGCACATAAATACGCATTTTCATGACATACCCCTTTCCTTTATAGAGTAGCAGTACAGACTTTCAGTTGATTTTACCGCTACTTTTTCCCATATGCCAGCTAAAGTTTTTGCTTTTGAGATTTTCCTTGCCAAAAACTGCTGATTCAAAGCTCTCCGATGGGAAAAAGCTTGCGTACACACGTGCCCTGTAAGTGCAAAGCTGAAAAAAAGGGGGGAGACCTTAGGTCTCCCCGAGTTAAGGAGTTGTGTCGCAATTTGCCAGGTTCTGCTTGACATTAATCAACCTTTTCGATTAAAATACTCACCCGCAAAGGAGGTACGTATGTTTTTTGCGAATCCGAAGGGGAGCTTGGTGTTCTTAGTTATTGCGTGTCAGCTTGCCCTTCTTGTCGCCACGCTGCCGCTTCAGGCGAAAGAGACTAAAAAACCGCAGACAAGTGCAACAAAGCAAGAGGGTTCTTCCTCAGTAGAGGAGCTGGAGGGCGTGGAGGGAAAAGCCTGCCACTACGCCAAACGTTACAATGGCAGAAGGACCAGTTCGGGCGCGATCCATAACCCACAGAAGCTGACGGCGGCCCATCCAACCCTTCCCTATGGTACTCGGGTAAAGGTTGTGAACCTCGCCAATAACCGATCGGTCGTGGTGACCGTCAATGATCGCTGCCGCAAGCGCAGCTTTGAGTTAATCGATCTCTCGCGTGCGGCGGCTCGTGAACTCGGTTTTCTCGGCAAGGGGGTGGCGCGTGTGCGGATCATTCCCATTGAAGAATAGGCCCCCCGAAAAGTGGTACTCCTTTTTGTAAATTCCATCCTGTAATCAGTGATCAGCATAAGTCAGGACAAGCTTCTGATATCAAGTGATAAACAGCCTCTGATTGACACTATTCCATTTGACATCTCAATGGTTATCCGGTAACTTTTACATAATTTAATAAGTCTCGTAGCAAATACTACCATCTTTTTTTCCAGCCATTACCATTAGTTGCTGCAGGGGGGCGCCAGATGAAAGATAGATCCAGGACAAATGTGGAACTGATCGAAGAGATATCCGTCTTAAAACAGAGAATCCAGGAACTGGAACAATCGGAATCAGTGCGCAAACAGACCGAGGAAGCGTTGCGGGAGAGCGAGGAGCGTTTTCGTGCTTTGAGTGAGAACGCGCCGGACATTATCTACACCATGAATCTTTTGGGGGCCATTACATACGTGAATCCATCCTGGAAGCGAATCTTGGGCCATGACGAAGAAGAAATATTGGGACGGTACTTCATTGAATTTACTAAGGAAGAAGACAAGAGAACCTACAGAAAACTATTCAAAAGCATTCGGGACGAAGGGAAATCCGTCAATAATCACATTGGGGTTATGCTAACAAAAGAGGGAAGGGAGCGGATTTTCAATATGAACAGCGCCTTCAACCTGGACTCGCAAGGTCGTATCATAAGCGTCGTGGGTTCCATGAAGGACGTCACTGAAATGAGAGATATGGAGAAGAAGCTCAATCAAGCCCAGAAGATGGAATCAATCGGGACGTTGGCTGGGGGCATCGCCCACGACTTCAACAATCTGCTCATGGGTATCCAGGGGCATGCTTCCTTGATGCTTCTGGATATCGATCCATCCCATCCCCACTATGAGCGGTTGAAGCGTATTGAAGAGCAGGTGGCAAGCGGGGCAGATTTAACGAAGCAACTGTTGGGATTTGCCCGTGGGGGGAGATATGAGGTGAGGACCACCGCCATGAACGATATCATCAAAAAGACCTCCTCCATGTTCGGCAGAACCAAAAAGGAAATCACCATCCATTTAAAATACGGGAAAGATCTCTGGGCCGTTGAGGTTGACCGGGGGCAGATGGAGCAGGTGTTTATGAATCTCTATGTGAACGCCTGGCAGGCAATGCCCGGGGGTGGCGAGATCTATCTGGAAACAGAGAATATTCTTTTGGATGATGAACGGGTGCTTCCCTACACCATCAAGCCGGGGAAATATGTGAAGACATCCATTACCGATACCGGCATGGGGATGGACGAGAAGACAAGGGAGCGGATATTTGATCCTTTTTTCTCGACGAAGGCTATGGGGCGGGGGACGGGACTGGGACTGGCAACGGTTTATGGCATCATCAAGGGTCACGAGGGTATGATCAATATTTACAGTGAGACTGGGCATGGAACGACGTTTACTATCTATCTGCCGGCTTCGGAAAAGGAAGTAGTCATGAAGAAGGCGGTTGACGAAACAGTCCTAAGGGGTACAGAGACGATCCTGCTGGTGGATGATGAAAAAATGATCCTGGATGTGAGCAAGGAAATGCTGGAATTTCTGGGGTACCGGATCTATATTGCCGGAAGCGGTCAGGAGGCGATCGCCGTTTACCGGGAGAAGAGAAACGACATTAACCTGGTGATTCTGGACATGATCATGCCGGGTATATCGGGCGGGGAGACCTTTGATCGGCTCCGGGAGATCAATCCGGAGATCCGGGTTTTACTATCCAGCGGTTACAGCATCAACGGTCATGCTCAGCAGATCCTGGACCGGGGCTGCAACGGTTTCCTCCAGAAGCCCTTTCACCTGGAAAAACTCTCCCGGAAGGTCAGGGAGATGCTGGACTGAAGGAAAAACGCTTACAAATAAATCTACGTACCAAATATTTCAATGAAGAACGAGTTTTATTTAAAATACGTAAATTCTGACGGTTTCGTCTCAACTTATCATTCCCGCGAAGAAAGATAAATGCTAAAAAGAAGGAGCTCATATGGAAAACAAACCATATTCCAAAGGTCTTGAAGGGGTAGTGGTTGATGAAAGCCGTATTTGTAAAATCGATGGCACGAAAGGAAAACTTTACTATCGGGGCTACTCCATAGAGGATCTTGCTGCCTACTCAAACTACGAGGAAGTGTGCTACCTGCTTCTCTATGAGAAGCTTCCGACTGCCGCTGAGCTGAAGGATTTCTCTCAGCGTATGCGGGAAAGCCGCCCCCTGGTCCCGCCGGTACTGGATATGATACGGTCTTTCCCTGCCTCTGCCCATCCCATGGAATTATTGCAATCATCTGTTTCCTACTTGAGCGGATATGTAAAACACCGCATCGAGCATTCCGCCACCTGCAACTGCCGCGATACACTGTCTCAGGTATCACAGCTTGCCGGCGTTGTTGCCGCGTATGGCCGCTATCGGGAAAACAAGAAATATGTCGCACCGCGCATGGACCTCTCGCACGGGGCCAATTTCTTGTATATGCTCCATGGAGCCGAGCCGGAACCCCTCGAAGGTGAAATCATGGATAAGTGTTTGCTGATCCATGCCGAACATGATTTTAATGCATCCACGTTTGCCGCGCGGGTTGTTGCTTCAACCCTTTCAACCTGCTACTGCAGTATATCGAGCGCCATCGGCGCCCTTTATGGCTCGCTTCATGGTGGGGCAAACCAGCGCGTGATCGAAATGGCCGAGGAAATCGGAGACAAGAATAATGTGGCCGCATGGATGGAAAAAGCCCTTGCCCAGAAGAGGAAGGTAATGGGCATGGGCCACCGTGAGTATAAAGCGAAAGACCCGCGGGCAAACATCATACAAAAATATCTTGTCCAGCTTTCTGAAAAGAAGCAGGACTTTCGGTACTATGAAATTTTGCAGGAAGTTGAAAAAGTATTCCGCGGTAAAATGGAAACTGCCGGTAAGCCCATTTATCCGAATGTGGATTTTTACTCCGGCGCCGTCTATCGCCTGCTGGGTATTCCCGCCATTCTCTTTACCCCGATTTTTGCCGTGGGGAGAGTTGCCGGATGGCTTGCCCATATTCTCGAACAAAGGAGCGACAATCGCATCTATCGTCCGGAAAGCCTGTGGACCGGGCCCGAACCCCGCGACTATATTCCCATTGAAAAACGATAAAGAGCGGTTGAAGTACCTGGAACATACATCGCCTGTTTCTGCTAAGGAGCTGTCACGTAATAACTGTTGCGTGACAGCTCCTTAGCTCTCGCACACAACATTCGCGAGCTCTTTTGAGAACGTCTCGTAGTTGACTGAATAATCAATCGGGCATTCGATAAGGACGGGTTTCTTCAGCGAAAAAGCATTAAGCAAGAGTCTCGACAGGTCGTCTCCCTCCTTCACCTTTATGCCCACGGCCCCATAGCTTTCGGCATACTTCACGAAATCCGGATTCGAATAATCGAGAGCGAATCCCGGAAATCCCTTGCTCTGCTGTTCCCACTTGACGAACCCGAAGGCATTATCGTTCAAGACCAGGACAACGAGGGGAACGTTATACCGCAGGGCGGTCTCAAGCTCCCGGGAGTTCATCATAAATCCCCCGTCTCCCACCACTGCCAGCACGTTTCGATCGGGACAGAGCATTTTTGCCGTAATGCCCGCGGGAAGCCCTGCGCCCATCGTCGCCAGTGCATTGTCCATCAGGATCGTGTTCGGTTTGTATGTTCGATAGAGCCGGGAGAACCACAGCTTATAAATTCCGTTGTCAAGCGTCAGGATGTCCTCATGCGACAGCGCTTCCCGTACACGCCCCACGACCTCCTGCGGCGTCAATGGATACTGCCTTTTGAAATCAAGCGACAGCTTCCGGTTCAGGAATTCACGCACAGCCTTGAACGTCTCGTCGTTTTCCCTTGCGGTGATCATCTCCCCGAGTTGCTTCAGTGAGGAGGAGATATCGCCGATTATGTCGATATCGGGATTGTAGTATTTGTCTATCTCTGCTTCGGCGAAGTCGATATTGATGATCTTCTTGCTGAGATCCCTGTTCCAGACGTACGGCGGATATTCGACGATATTGTACCCGATCGTGATGATGAGATCGGCGCGGTCGATCCCGCAATTCACGTAATCGCGCCGGTGGATACCCGCGGTGAAGAGGCTGTATCCCGATTCATCACTCAGAACGCCCTTCCCCATCTGTGTGTGTATCGCATAGATGCCCGTCTTCTCAACGAACTGCTTCAATTGCCGGTTGACCAGGTTTCTGTTTGCTCCGGACGAGAGGATGATCAGGGGGCGCTGCGCTTTGTTAATAAGCTCAGCCGCCCGGGCGATTGCCTCGAAATCCGGCGCCGACCTTCGCATGTATCCCCGTTTCTGCACCTGCGAATCTGTTTTGCTTGCTGCTACATCCTCCGGCAGCTCAATGTGCACTGCTCCGGGTCGTTCCGCCTGTGCCAGTTTGAAGGCATTCCGCACAATGGTGGGGATGGTATCCGGATCGATGATGGAGACCGAGTCCTTGGTTATGGGCCTCATCAGGTTCACCACGTCAATGAGTTGGAAACGGGCCTGCCAGTTCGCCCTGAGCGGCTTCTGACCGGAGATCGAAACAAGCGGCGCACCGATAAGCTGTGCGTGGGCAACGCCGGTCACAAGGTTCGTTGCCCCGGGCCCCAGCGTCGAGAAGCAAACGCCGGCTTTTCCGGTGAGCCTTCCATAGGTTGCAGCCATGAACGCAGCGGTCTGCTCGTGACGTGTAATGATCACCTTGATCGACGCTGTGCGGAGAGATTCGAGGAAGTCAAGATTTTCCTCTCCCGGCAGACCGAATACGTATTCCACTCCCTCCTCTTCGAGCTGTTTCACAAATAGATCAGACGCTTTCATAGAACATCATGCTCCTTCATTTTTTATAAATAGCGACCTTTAAAAACACCATCCCTCTGTCATTCCCGACCTGATTTCGCTCTTCCCAACAAACTTCCCAACCAGCTTACTCCCCACATAATTACTTTACAATGTGATTATCGTTAGATACAGCTACCATAGCATAGCCTTAATAACAGATACATGAATATGAATAAATTATTCGACCTCCTTTTTTATAGGAAGCGTGTGTGTCCATGGTGGATATGTTTCACCTTTGACAATGTTCTTCGCACGCTGTTCCATGATCCGAATCAAATACTTCGTCCGTATATAAATGAAGGAAACGTGGTCTTGGACATTGGACCGGGGATGGGCTATTTTACAATACCCATGGCAAAGATGGTTGGTGAAAACGGTCGCGTAATTGCGGCGGACATTCAGGAAAAAATGCTCTCCCATCTTAACAAACGGGCGATACGTTCATGTGTGCAGCAGCGCATTGATTTGCAGTTGTGTTCTTCAGATTCGTTAGGCATCAATCGTAGTGTAGACTTTATTCTGGCGTTTTGGATGCTGCACGAAGTACCGTATAAACAGCGATTTTTGGCTGAACTGCTCTCTTTGCTGAAAGATAAGGGAGGTTTTCTCCTGGTTGAACCGAAAATTCATACTACAAAAGCAGACTTTGAAGAAACAGTGCATTTGGCTTTGCAGGCAGGATTTACACTGTACGAGAATCCTAAGATTTCCTTGAGTCGATGCGCCTTGTTTAAAAAAGCCAAAAAATAAATCAATCAATGCAAAGATTGCCATACAGCTTTTCAATTCAACAAGAATGCTATTAATAAAGCCTTCGCGGAGCCTAAAGAGAAATGGCTTGCCACCACTTTGTTATTCCCGTCCCCCGACAAATACATTCGGGGGCAGGCTCTGATCGGTAATCCGGCATCTACCCGTCTCCTCTCACATTGGGGATGGGGAGGGTTTTTAGCGGATAAGACTTATTCTTTTTTCTTTTTCTCTTCCTTCAGAGCTTTTATACTTTCACTGCACGAGGTGGATAATTCATTCTTATGCTCATTCAGGCATTTTTCAATCCCGCCCGGTACGGGGTCGATATCCTTGCAGAATTTGATAACATCTGCCTTACAGGCCTGACGAAACTTTATCTTTTCCCTTATTTCTTCTTTCCTTTCTACTCTTGGTCCTTCCAACTTCGCTTCGTATTCTTTGCACGCGTTGGATAGCTCGCTTTCATGCTCCTCAAGACAATTCATGATGGCTCTCGGGCCGGGTTTGACGTTTTTGCAGAACTTCTCGATATCTTCGGAGCATGGGTTTTTAACCGCTGCGGATGCATTAGTATAGAGCATCAAGCCCAGGCAGAGAAGGCCAACTACCATGGTTACAAAATAAAACCTGTCAATCTTTTTCATCTTTTCCTCCTTTGTATTTCTTGAATTCCTGGAATGAATATTCTGTGATATCTGGTGGCGCGTTTTTATTTTCAATAATCATAGCACATTGCAGAATAAAGGCACAGAAGAAAAAAGTTCACATAATCTCATCTCTGTTCATTCCAACCATCCCTCTATGTCATTTCGAGCCCTTCGGTTTGCTCAGGGTAAACTCCGCGAGAAATCTTCGTTTCTTAATTACCCCTTGACAATTCTACAAGAAAGTGTATTTTTCTCAATCAGTTCAATGATGTATAGCGTCTCTTAAGAAAATTTAACTTTTCACCCCTCCACTGACAAGAAGAGGCAACGCCGTTTTGAAACATAATCCCGCATCTTGCTGTGAGTGCGGGATTTTTTTATTCACTCATTGAAGATTAGACGAGATGGCAAAAAGCAAGACCTAATCCTGCAATGCTTGTTTATATTGGTAGAAGGTTTCGGTAAAAAGGCTTGACTGTTGGATATTACGGAAATATACTTTGCATTAATCTAAGATAGATATCCCGAAGAATTACGAAACTTAGAGAGGGATTTTACAGCAGAAATAGTGAAGGAGATGCTTGCCAAAACCAAAGAGGCCCTTGAATGGATAAGAACTCAGTATTAGAAATAATTCATCGTTTCAAAAAGGCCATTGAATCCAGGGATGTCACGATAAAACAGATAATCCTTTTCGGATCATTTAAAGACGGAACATTTAGAGAGGATAGCGATATTGATCTTGTCGTCATATCCGATGACTTCGATGGAATGGGTTACTGGCAGAGGATCGATTTACTTTCCGAGGCGATTTATGAGATATTTGAACCCATCGAGGCTGTGGCTATAACTTCCGATGAATGGAACAGAAGAGAATTTCCTGTTGCCGATTACGCCTGCAATGGCGAGGTAGTTTACGCAGCGGCGTAAAATTTCATAAAAATAAATGGTTTGATTGTTATTCGATAGTATGACACCAAAATTTACAATACCTCTTTTGTCATTCCCGACCCCCGACAAATACATTCGGAGGCAAGCTCTGATTGGGAATCCAGTCATTTAACGAAAACGCCTTTGCGAGTAGCGTTTCATTGTTCTAGTCCCTGACCCCTATACCCTTTACCCTATATTTTCCTTGACAATCCTGCAAGAAAGCGTATCTTTCTCAATCAGTTCAAGGAGGTAGCACGAGAGCCAGAGTAATATAGTTTTTCATCCCGTCTTTAAAAACAAGGAGAGAACACCGTTTTGAAACAGAACCCCGCATCTCAAGAGATGCAGGGTTTTTTTAGCAAGCATAAAAGGATAAAATGGGAAGCTAGTACAACGGTCCCTATGTCCCCATTTTTTTGCTGGGCAACAGGCCATAAAGATTTGACCCCTCTGCTATACATTTATGGAGGCTAATGTCCTTGAAAATTGATAAGAATT
This sequence comes from Deltaproteobacteria bacterium, assembly GCA_026388545.1. Classification (NCBI taxonomy): domain Bacteria; kingdom Pseudomonadati; phylum Myxococcota; class Myxococcia; species Deltaproteobacteria bacterium. Next base: position 19,818 of record JAPLJS010000041.1, on the reverse strand, counting down.
ATATAAAATGGATCATAATTACTATCATTCTTGGGGCCGTAGGTTCGGGACTTTGGGAGTACATTCTCAAACCAATCGCTCTCAGTGGAACCAACTTTGTTCTCGAAATTGCGACTCTCGGTATAACCAAGTATAAAAATGGGCTATATGAAGACATTGCACAGGGGCTCCATGAACAATATAGTTTGGCTCTCTTAACATTCTTATTGTCTTTCCTGCCGGGCCTTCTTCTGGGTCTTCTGTCAAATACTTTCTTTTTTCCACGGCCGAAATCTGAAGAGGAAAAAGTAAGGCATACACGCAGAATGTTCCTCTTCTCATCAATTTTTTGTTTATTTTTATTTACTCTCACTCTTGTCTACACAACACGAGTAAGTTACACAAATCGGGCCGTTACACATTTCAACCAATTGTTAACAATCGCCGGTCCTTTTCTAAGCCATGAAGATAGGGTGAAACAAAAATCACTATTTGCTCAGATTCGCAACCGTGAAGACTACGTTAATGTCCTGAATAATCTGCGTAAGGTCTGCGAGCAAAAAATAAATTAAAGGTTCCTGAGTTTTCTGTCTGGTGATGTTTCTGTGCCTTTCTATATGACCGGTAATACCAGGAATAGCATACTTAATTCCCTTTAAAGAGAATTAAGGTTACATATAGAAACGAGAATAAAGCAGAAAATGTGGAGCCATACTTCTACTTTAGATTGCCACATCGTTAAGGCTCCTCGCAATGACACGATTAGAATATCGCCGTCCCGGACGATGGAATCTTTTCCTTCCAGCCGGAAGCAGCCATTCTCCCGCACTCTCTTGCCCGATTCGCATTCCGACGCGCTCCTTTTTTAACAGGGAGTTCCCGGAAAGAAAAAGATAAGGAAAAAATCCTTTGGCAGCATCCATAGACCTGATTTTCAATAAAAGACCGTCTACCATTTCTACTGTTCTTTTAGCGCTCTTCGGATGGAGCAGAAGATTTGATGCTGAAAAGCCTTTTCCTAAAATTACGGCACAATGGAAAGGGGTTACTGTTGAGAAGAAACACCTGTATAAATTTAACAGGCTCTGTGGAATACATGATAGTGCGCAACTTCCCCTGATTTATCCTTTCACCCTTATTTACCCTCTTCTTCAGCGAATACTTGCCCATAAAGAGGCCCCTTTAACAATATTCCGTACACTGAATAGTCGAATACAGGTGCTCCAACATCGAAGGATCGGTATTGATGAAATCCTTGATATACGCTGTGAGCTTGTCCGGCATCGAATCCGGGAAAAGGGGATTGAAATCGATATTGCATCCGTCATTGAAGCTGCCGGAGAACCCGTCTGGGAAAATATCCAGACATACTATTATCGCGGTAAATTCGGCGTGGCGGATGCAGCATATGAACCGCCGGAGTTCGAACCGATTCCGGAGGCGGATGTGGTCGCCGCCTGGGGTTTGCCTGCGGGTATAGGCCTCTGTTTTGCCGCTGTTTCCGGCGACGGCAATGGAATTCACTATTCGAAAATGTATGCGCGCATGTTTGGATTTGAGCGTGATTTCGCCCAGCCGTTACTGGTTCTGGCAGGCAGTGTAGAACGTCTGCTGAATACCGATTATGACAATGCCGTTTCCCTGGATGTCGTTTTAAAAGGCCAGTTCTATTATGAACGTACTATCATTTTAAAGAAAACCTTCATCAAAGATGCAACCCGTTTTGATATCTATTGCGAAGGGAATCCCCGGTCATGCATAGATGGAAAACTGAGAATGTTCGAACATGCTGCGGGGCAGGTACATCTTCGATAGGATGAGAGTCTTGAGGAGGTACCGAGGGGGTGACTTTGTGGCACACAAAATTCTTGACAGCGTCGATATTCTGATTTAGAACACTTTAACGGAATGAACATTCACTCATTTACGTGCAGGGGTTGAATTATGAAAAGTTCAGACAAGCGTGCCGACGTGATGCAAGCGGCCCTGGAACTCATGGCGGAAAAGGGTTTTCATGGCGCCCCGATGGCTGAGATCGCCGAAAAAGCGGGCGTGGGCGCCGGAACGATCTACCGCTATTTCGAGAGCAAGGACGTGCTCATCAACGAGTTGCACTGGGAACTGGAAAAAAAAATCATGGCGGTTATCCAGGAAGGCTTCCCTTTCGGGAGGCCCATCCGGGAAAGATTTCTCTATCTGCACAGTGGACTTCTCCGGTATCTTATAGCGCACCCGCTTCATTTCCGTTACATGGAGCAGTACTTCAACTCCCCGTACGGCATCTCCTTGCACAGGGACAGGCTTTTGGGAAGGTCCGGCAACCAAGATATCCTCATGAATATCTTTGAAGAAGGGATCGCCCAGCAGATTCTGAAAGATTTACCCGTGGTCGTGCTTTTCTCCCTGGCCTTCGGTCCCCTGATTTCCCTGGTACGGGACCATGCCCAGGAGTTCGTCATCCTGGATGATATCCTGATCCGAAAGACCACAGAGGCCTGCTGGGACGCCATCAAAAGATGACGCCCATATTTTATGAGGGGAAGCGGGGTTTTTAAAAATAAGGAATGATCATTCATTTTTGTTTTGAAGTTATTTTACATTACGTTACCCGCGATTAAAGCATCATCATCAGGACGTGATCGATGATGGGTCGCAAAATTTCAAATGACAGAGGTGTCGTATGCGGATCAATGACAGGGCCAAACGAATCGCGGCGGCGGTTCTCGTTGGAGGCTTGATACTGGCTGGTTGCGGACAGCAGAAAGGAGCGGGCAGATTGCCCGGCTCTGCTGAAGTTGCCGTCGTAACGGTTCAAGCGGAGAAGATAGCGATCACCACGGAATTATCCGGCCGCACATCCGCCTACCGTGTCGCGGAAATCCGCCCCCAGGTAAGTGGTCTCATCCAGAAACGCCTGTTTGTGGAAGGTTCCGATGTCAAAGCCGGCCAAATTCTCTACCAGATCGATCCCGCCCCCTTTCAGGCAGTTCTTGACAATGCGAAGGCCGCCCTTGGGAGATCCGAGGCGAATCTGCCGGCGATCCGGTCGAGGGCCGAGCGCGTGAGGGAATTGCTGGTCGATAAAGCGGTCAGTCAGCAGGATTCCGACGACGCCACTGCCGCCCAGAGGCAGTCCGAGGCCGATATTCAGTATTGGAAAGCGACGGTGGAAACCGCCCGTATCAATATGGGATATACCCACATCACCGCCCCCATCACTGGCCGCATCGGCAAATCCAGTGTAACAGAAGGGGCCTTGGTGACGGCCCATCAGCCCGTGGCTCTTGCAACCATTCAACAACTCGATCCCATCTACGTGGATTTGCCCCAATCCACTGCGGAACTGACGAGATTACAGAGCCGCCTGGCGGACGGACGTCTCAAAAACGGCGGGAAGAACCACAACAAAGTGCGGCTCATTTTGGAAGATGGCACCCCATATCCCCTGGAAGGAACCTTTCAATTCCGTGATGTTTCGGTGGACCCGACAACCGGTTCCGTCATGCTGCGGGTAGTTGCTCCCAATCCAAAAGGACTTCTCCTTCCGGGCATGTTCGTCCGGACGGTGGTTCAGGATGGTGTCAATACACAGGCCATACTGATCCCCCAGCAGGCTGTGAGCCGCGATCCCAAGGGAAATCCTCTGGCGCTTATCGTGGACGCCGAGGAAAAAGTCAAGTTGCGCATGCTCACCCTCGATCGTGCTATTGGTGACAAATGGCTTGTCTCTTCAGGCCTTGCTCCCGGCGATCGGGTGATTGTCGAGGGTGTACAAAAAGCGAGGCCGGGCGCTGCCGTGAAGGTTGTACCTTTCGGATCAGGCAGCGAAAAAAAAGGTGGTGAACGTGAAAATACGGCCCCGCCGGCTACAAAATCGAATTGACGGGGGCGCGTGATGCTGTCTAAATTTTTTCTCGATCGTCCGGTTTTCGCCTGGGTTCTCGCCATCATCACGATGGTGGCAGGGGGCCTGGCTATCTACAACCTGCCCATATCTCAGTATCCCCCCATTGCCCCTCCATCCATTTACATTCAGGCTTCTTATCCCGGCGCCTCGGCGGAGACAGCGGAAAACAGCGTAACGCAGATTATCGAACAGAAAATGACGGGCCTCGACAAGATGATCTACCTGTCCGCCACCAGTGATTCCTCCGGAACAGCCCGCCTCGATCTGACATTTGCCCCGGGAACGGATCCCGACCTTGCCTGGGCCAAGGTGCAGAACAAACTCCAGCTCGCCATGGCAAGTCTGCCCGAAGTGGTGCAGAGCCAGGGCGTCACTGTCGGCAAGGCCACACGGAACTATCTGATGATCGTGGGGTTGATCTCTGAAGATGGCAGCATGGACGGCAACGATTTGAGAGACTATTCAAAATCCACCCTGGAGAAAGTATTGGCGCGGGTGCCCGGTGTGGGCGAGGTAGAGATTTTCGGAACCCAGTATGCCATGCGCATCTGGCTCAATCCCGACAAGCTGACGGATTACAATCTAACGATACAGGATGTCGTCGCAGCCCTCCGGACCTACAACGTGGAGGTTTCCGCCGGTCAGTTCGGCGGTGCGCCTGCGGTGAAAGGGCAGCGATTGAATGCGTCCATCACCGTCCAGAGCATGCTCAAAACGCCTGATGAGTTTGCCGCTATCCCCATTCGCATTAACCCGGACGGCTCCATCGTGCGAGTCAAGGATGTGGGACGAACGGAACTGGGGAGCGAGTTCTACGATATTGATGCTTTTTACAATGGCAAACCCTCTGCCGGTTTGGCCATCCGGCAGGCATCAGGCGCCAACGCCCTGGAGACGGCGGATGCGGTCAGAGCCAAAATGGAAGAGATGAGCCGATTCTTCCCTCCGGGGATGAAGACCGTTTATCCCTATGACACGACACCCTTCGTGAAGGTGGCCATCGAGGAAGTGGTCAAGACCCTGTTCGAGGCCATTTTTCTTGTCTTTTTGGTCATGTATCTCTTTTTGGGAAACATCCGGGCCACACTGATCCCGACCATCGCCGTGCCCGTTGTGCTTCTTGGGACTTTTGCGTGTCTGGGTTTCTTCGGGTTTTCCATCAACATGCTGACCATGTTCGCCATGGTGCTGTCCATCGGTCTTCTGGTGGATGACGCCATCGTGGTGGTGGAAAATGTGGAGCGGATCATGAGCGAGGAGGGCCTTTCCCCCAAGGAAGCCACTGCCAAGTCGATGGAACAGATTACCAGCGCCCTGATCGGAATCGGACTGGTGCTCTCAGCTGTATTCGGTCCCATGGCGTTTTTTGGCGGCTCTACCGGCGTTATTTATCGCCAGTTCTCCGTTACCATCATCGCCTCCATGCTGCTGTCTGTTGCCGTAGCCCTGATTCTGACGCCGGTTCTTTGCGCTTCACTCCTCAAGCCGGTGGCGGCGGGGCACGAACCGGCGGAAAAAGCGATCTTCTTTTTGCGCCCTTTTCTCTTATGGTTCGATCGAGGCTTTTTCCGTTCCAGAGACCTGTTTTTGAAATTGGCGGGCCGCACCCTTGCACGGAAAAAACGATATCTCATTGTGTTCGTTTTGATAGTCGCAGTAATGGGGTTTTTGTTTGTTCGTATGCCCACCGCCTATCTCCCCGATGAGGACCAGGGAATTCTCCTTGCCCAGGTCATCATGCCCACGGGCTCCACCCTGGAGCAGACAAGGAAGGTCGTGGATGATATCCGTCATTATTTTGAGGAGAACGAAAAAGAAACCGTGGAAGCCTGTTTTACCATTTCCGGCGTTGGCTATGCCGGGAGGGGACAGAACAACGGCATGGTGTTTGTCAAGCTGAAAGACTGGAAGCTCCGCAGCCGGTCGGACATGCGGGTAAAGGCCATTGCCGCACGGGCCATGAAGTCCTTCTCGCAAATCCGGGCGGCCCTGGTGTTCGCATTTCCACCGCCTCCCGTCGTTGAACTGGGCAACGCTAGAGGATTCGACTTTCAATTGTTGGATAGGGGAAGCTTGGGGCACAGAGCGCTTATGGATGCCCGCAACCAGCTCCTCGGCATGGCGGCGCAGGATCCGAGATTAGCAAGCGTCCGTCCAAACGGTATGGAAGACGTTCCCCAATACCATATCGATGTGGACTGGGAAAAAGCAGGCGCCCTGGGGGTTCCCATCACTTCCATCCACAATACCATCTCTGCCGCCTTCGGTGGCGCGTACGTCAACGATTTTATTCAGGGGGGCCGGGTGAAACGGGTGTTCGTCCAGGCCGACGCTCCCTACCGTATGTTGCCGAAGGACTTGGAAAAACTATATGTCCGGAATACGGCGGGAAAGATGGTACCCTTTTCTTCCTTTGCATCCGGCAGTTGGGAATCCGGCTCTCCCAGACTGGAGCGCTTTAACGGGTTTCCCTCGATTAATATATGGGGCGAGCCGGCGCCCGGGAAAAGCTCCGGGGAAGCTATGCGGGCCATGGAGGACATCGTTGCCAAATTGCCCCATGGGGTCGGGCATGAATGGAGCTCTATTTCCTATCAGGAACGGATGGCAGGTTCTCAAGCGCCTCTTCTTTATGCCTTTTCCATTCTTGTCATCTTTCTGTGTCTGGCGGCCCTCTACGAGAGCTGGCCCATTCCTATTTCGATCCTGCTGGCCCTTCCCCTTGGGGTTATCGGCGGCGTCATTGCCTCGACCATGCGGGGGCTTCACAACGACGTCTATTTCCAGATAGGTCTTTTGACCACCCTGGGTCTGACCACGAAAAACGCCATTCTGATTGTCCAGTTCGCCAAAGCAGGGCTGGAAGAGGGAAAGGGATTGATCGAGGCAACGCTGGAAGGGACGAGGTTACGATTCCGTCCGATCATCATGACATCGCTCGCTTTCGGCTTCGGCGTCCTGCCCCTGGCTCTAACCACGGGCGCCGGGGCGGGGGCCCAGAATGCCATCGGCACCGGCGTCCTGGGAGGGATGGTGACCGCCACCGTCCTGGTGATTATTTTTTCACCGCTCTTTTATGTGCTCATCGTCGAAAAGGTCTCCACCAAATACAAAAAACGTAAAGCTGCTGAAACAGCCGATGTAAATCCACCAGGAGATCAATGATATGCATAGATACCTGCTTTTTCTATTGGTTGGCATTGCTCTCGTGCTGGGTGGCTGCACCCTGGCCCCCGAATATACAAGACCCGCATCTCCCGTCCCTGAAGACTGGCCGAGGGGTGCGGCTTACCAGGAAACCAAAACAGCGTCCGGTGTTTCGACAGCATCGGAGCTGAAGTGGCAGGAATGCTTCACGGATGAAAAGCTTCAAAAGATCATCACGACGGCTCTGAAAAACAACCGCGATCTGCGGCTTGCAGCCTTGAATGTTGAAAGGGCCCGAGCCCTTTACGGTATTCAGCGCGCCGAGCTTCTGCCTACCGTCAATGCCGTCGGCAGCGGGAGCAAACAACGGGTGCCGGCTGACCTTTCAACCACCGGACGCGCGATGACGGTGGAACAATACGGTGTCAATCTCGGTATCAGTTCCTGGGAGATCGACTTCTTCGGCCGCATCCGCAGCCTGAAAGATCGGGCGCTTGAAGAATACCTCGCCACGGATCAGGCACGCCGCAGCGCACAGATCCTGCTGGTGTCCGCCGTGGCCAACACGTATCTTTCCCTTGCGGCGGATAGAGAAAACCTCAAACTGGTGGCCTCTACCCTTGAGACCCAGCAGGCTGCCTATAATTTGATCCGGCGGCGCTGTGACGTCGGACTCACATCCGAATTGGATCTCCATAGAGCGCAGAGCCAAGTGGATATCGCGCGTGGGGATGTTGCACGTTACACGCAACTGGCGGCTCAAGATGAAAACGCCTTGACCCTTCTGATCGGCTCTTCGGCGCCGAGCGAACTCTTGCCGACAGCGCTGGACAGTGTCAGCCCTCCCAGAGAGATTTCCCCCGGTAAGCCCTCTGAGGCGCTCTTGCTCCGGCCTGACATTCTGGCGGCGGAACATCGGCTTAAGGCTTCCAACGCCAATATCGGCGCCGCCCGTGCGGCTTTCTTTCCTCGCATCTCCCTGACGACTGCCGTCGGAACTGCAAGCGCCGAACTATCAGGGCTCTTCAAAGACGGATCGGGTACGTGGGGTTTTGCGCCACAGATCGTTCTGCCGATTTTTGACGCCCGTATGTGGTCGGCCTATGACGCCACAAAAGTGGAGAGGGAAATCACCCTGGCCCAATACGAAAAGGCAATCCAGACCGCCTTTCGGGAAGTGGCAGATGCCCTTGCCGTTCGGGGCACAGTGGACCAGCAGATAGCGGCGCAACAATCACTGGTCAATGCCGTTGCAGAAACCTACCGTCTCTCCAATGCACGTTATACGAAGGGAATAGACAGCTACCTGCCCGTTCTTGATGCGCAACGCTCGCTTTATGGCGCGCAGCAGGGGCTGATAGCCCTCCGCCTCGCCCGGTTTACCAATCGGGTCACTCTCTATAAAGTGCTGGGCGGGGGTGAGTGAAGGACGTACTTTCAATCAGTAATAATGAAAAATATGCAGAACTCTCACTTTAAATGTAATAATAGTAACAGAGACAGGTCACAGTTCTATATTACCCCATACCGAATACATTCTATTATCGAAACTTTGACTTTAGATATGGTATATGAAATATGTTAAGAATTAAAATTCAAAATGCTGTCGTCATTGTGATGGCCAGGGAGTCATAGTTATAAGAAAGGAAATGAAACGATCCATCGAAAGCATATCCATTGTAGGGGCAGGAGCATTGGGAGGCGCCTATGCCGGCATCCTTTATGATATGGACAGGCGGTGTGTCTCATTTGTAGCCAGCGGCAATCGTTTTGAACGGCTCCGCCAAGAGGGTCTTTATGTTAATGGTAAACACTACATAATTCCCGTTCTCCGACCGGAAGATTGGTCAACGCCTTCTGATCTCATAATTGTTGCTGTAAAATACCATCATCTGGATGACGCCATACGGGACATGAAAAACAGAGTTGGAGCGGAAACCACCGTTCTCTCTGTTATGAACGGTATAGAGAGCGAGGAGCGCATTGGAGCCGCCTACGGAGTGGAAAAGGTTTTGTATGCTGTATCTGTAGGTATTGATGCATTGCGGGAAGGAAACCGTGTGAATTATGCGAGCCAAGGGAAAATATTTTTTGGAGAGGCACAAAACACATTTCTTACGGACCGCGTTAAACGTGTTCAAGCTCTTTTCGACAGGGCGGGAATCCTCTATGAAACACCTCCTGATATGATTCATATCCTCTGGTGGAAGTTTATGATCAATGTCGGGATCAACCAAGCATCAGCTGTACTTCGAGCCCCCTTCTCGGTATTTCAAACCTCGCAGGAGGCCAGAAATCTTATGGAGTCAGCCATGCGAGAGGTCATAATGCTTTCAGAGAAGGCCGGAGTTAATCTATCTGGAGAGGATATCGAAATGTTCAATAAAATTCTCTTGGATATAAACCCACAGGGGAAGACTTCAATGCTTCAGGACATGGAAGCCGGCAGGAAAACCGAAGTGGAGATGTTTGCCGGTAAGGTGATTGAGCTGGGCAGACAGCTTGATGTCCCCACACCCATAAATCAGAAACTATTCGATTTGATCAAGAATCTTGAAGCCGAAAATGATTTAGCCAACATAACCTGATCCTCGAAAATTCGCCCAACCGATATTTTAGAGCGCCTTCAGAGAATAGCTTCCTGAAATGCTCAATTCCATAATTTGTCAAAATATAGCAGGTTTAAACGATAATCGATCATCAGATAGGCATAATTATATTTTTGAAGAAGAAAGAATGTAAAAATAATTTTTAGGTTCGGGGGCATTGTATTCTTCATTATGGGAAGCGGAAACAAAAAAATAACTGTAAGGGTGGATGAACTATGAAGGGATGTCTTAAGCTGGGAGGAGATCCTGTTTTAGATCGCGGGAGCATAGAAATTTTTAGAAATATTTCAGAAGATGCTGTAATCAAAATATTAGAAAAATACAAGTTAAAGAAATTCAAGGTTGATTGGCCTCTTATGTCTTGGCCAAAACCTAGATGTAGTGCGTGCAATAATATATTATATTCTGCAGAAACATTTGAGCAACAAATGTGCTGGACCCACATTCATTCTAGTCTGGTTGTGGATGTAAATGAAGAATTGAAAAAACAAACAATTTATTTGCTCTGCCGAGAATGTGCTGATGAAATCAACTATGACAGAATCAATTATAAAATAATCGACGATTTCATTGCTTGAAATAATGGCTGGTTATTTAATAATTTACCATGGCCTAAACTTGATCTGACGGGCAGTGTCAAAAACAACATAGCTTCCTGTAGTCCATAACTGGACATTTTGGCAGAATCTGCTTGACTTCGAACCGTAATCTTTACTTTTCATCACCAACAGTCGAAATCCTTGACAGTATCGGTAAAAACTATTGTCTTGTTTACAATCAGTGCTATGCTTTTCCAAACACATCTGGGACTTCGGTTGGCTCAAGCACAGGAACAAACCTCGGGAGCAACAGTCATCAATTTATTACAGCCCGGCATTGATGGTCCTGTATCGATTGAAAAGGCTTTGTTAGAAAGGAGATCGGTAAGATCTTATAAGGATGAGCCTTTAACCATAGCTGATATTTCACAGATTCTCTGGGCAGCACAGGGCATTACAGAACCGAAACGAGGTCTGAGAACGGCTCCTTCAGCGCGGGCCATGTATCTCTTGAATGCATATCTCATAGTGGGAAATGTGACCGGTCTTTCAGCGGGTATGTATAAATACCAGCCCCAGGGGCATAAGATTGTTAAAGTTGCCAATGGAGACAAAAAGGCGGATCTGTACAAGGCCGTTGGACAGGTTCCTATAAAAAATGCACCAGCCACTCTTGTATTTTCAGGTATGTCGGATCGATCACCCAATCCGAGATGGATGTACCTGGAGGGAGGGCATGCTGCGCAAAATGTCTTTTTGCAGGCCCAATCCCTGAAACTGGGGACGGTTACTATAGGAGGATTCAAGGATGAAGATGTAAGGAAGGCATTGAATCTGTCAGAGAAAGAACAGCCTATCTACATCATGCCACTAGGAAGGAAGTGATGGGAAGGCGGAATTTATGGTTAAAGATTGGCTGGCAAATGCTTATGGAGGGGTGTCCCGTCGGGAGTTTCTGGCGCAGGTGGGTGTAACGGGAATAGGACTCGCGGGTTTTCACATCGCTGCGACCCCGGTGGCAGGCAAGGTCATCACCACTTCATTGGACGGTATCGCTGTCACTGAAGGCACGGTGCCCTCCGGGGATTTTCTTATTCCTATCTATGAGGCACGCCCCGTAACTGCAGGGAAATATCCAGTTGTTCTGGTCATCCCGGAAGTTTTTGGAATGCACGAGCATATCAAGGATGTCACACGACGCTTTGCGGCGTACAGTCGCGAGGTGAAGGCTGCCGTTGCCTGGTATGGCCAGATTCGACCTGTCATAACAAAGGGTGTACGAATGGTTGGACCGTTAAACGTTGCCGCTCGGATTAAGGCACCCATCCTGGGTCTTTACGGCGGAGAGGATCTGGGAATTCCGGTGGCCGATGTAAGGGCGATGGAGGCTGCTCTGAAGGCCGCAGGCAAGACGGCTGAATTCATTATATACCCAGGTGCGCCGCACGCTTTTTTTGCAGATTATCGCCCCAGTTATCGGGCCGATGCAGCCAAAGATGCCTGGAGTCGCTGCATCGCATGGTTTAAGGGAAACCTTGAGGAATAGTTCCGGCCATGACAAATTAAAAGACCCTGTGCCGCTATGAGGGATAGAATGGTCCAAAAAACAAAGATTAGACGCAGAATCATTTCTTCAATATCTAATCATGGTCTTCTGGCCATCCTCGTCTCGGTTTTATTCGTCGCACTCATATCGATTATCATCGCATATCATTTCACGTCACCCAACAATTTAACGATGACCACCGGATTTGAAAGTGGGTCTTATGCAAATTATGGTGAGCGCTACCGGCAGATCCTGGCGCGTGAGAAGATTCATCTTAAGTTGCTTCCCTCCTCAGGTTCTGTAGAAAATCTCAAGCGCCTTAACGAGGAATCTTTCCATGTCGATGCCGGTTTTGTCCAAGATGGAACGAGTTCGCCCTCAGGGGCGAAAAATCTCGTTTCCCTCGGGGCCATAGGCTACACTACCCTTTGGGTTTTTTATCGAAGCGAAGAGACGTTTATCGATCTATCCGAACTCAAGGGTAAGAGGGTTGCGATTGGACCAGAGGGAAGCGGGGTGCGCAAATTTGCCATCGATTTGCTTAAAGTAAGTCATAGTGCAGCTCTACCAACCGTGCTACTCGACCTTTCCAGTACTGCTGCCAATAAAGCTTTATTGGAAGGGACGGTAGATGCGGTAATGATAATCGGTACAGAGGATAATGCCCTCCCAAGAGGTTCATCTTTTGGCAGTGACAACAAGTCTCATTGTACGTAAAGACCTGCACCCTGCTTTAGTATATTTGCTTCTGGACGCTGCCGTTGAGATTCATAGCAACGCAGGTTGGGTGAATAAGAAGGGGGAATTCCCCTCGCCAAAGGAGCTTAGCTTCCCTTCCTCCTATTATGCGGAGAGATTTTATAAATCGGGAAGGCCTTTTTTACTTGACTATCTTCCATTTGGGATAGCTGCGTTTGTTGACCGCTCGATCTTAATCATGGTCCCGGTAGCCATCATTTTAATCCCTTTAATCCGAAGCATACCCTGGCTGTATTCTTGGAGGCATCGCCGGAAATTCCATAAATGGTATAGAGAACTTAAGAATCTGGAATTAGAAATGATAGAAAGTCCTGGGCCAGTAGATATATCGGGTTATCATGAAAAGATTGACCAGATTGAGGCGTCGATCAATAGAATCTCTGTTCCTTTGGTCTTCTTTGGCGAGGTCTATAAGCTTCAAGAGCATGTTGATTTGGTTCGAGGGAAACTTATCCGGTTAAGCAATCAGTCTAAGGAAGGCAATTCGTAGAATTAATTGTGTGCGGTAACGGGGGACGTCTATGCAAGGTCTTCCCTGCTCTCGAATAGCTTGCTGCCATGTGTTCGGACATATTAAAGAGACGAGAGCAGATGGTTCGGGACTAAAGATTATACAACACTATGAGAGCCCACATCCCTTCCTGTTATCTACAAATCTTTCACCTCAACAAAGATACAGGAGTTCTCTCCGTAATCATGGATGTTATTTCCTTAATAATTATGATATGAATGATCGGCCACGGGGGGTTTGCGACCAATGAATACACGGTTGAAATTCTGTGGCACAACCGGAAACCAGAGGTGCAACGGGGAAAATAAACTTCGATGTAGCGTATCGGGAGCAACCGGTCTACTCGACTCAAAGTATGAGTGAAAATCAGGTCAGTTTTAAATTTATCCTCAGGGCATTGCATTATAGAAACTACCGGCTTTTTTTTGGTGGTCAAAGCATCTCATTGATCGGAACATGGATGCAACAGATCGCAATGAGTTGGCTGGTTTATCGACTCACCAATTCGGCATTGTTGCTGGGCGTCGTCGGTTTCTCCAGTCAAATCCCCATTTTCCTCTTTGCATCTATCGCCGGTGTCTATGCGGACAGATGGAATCGCCATCGTATACTCGTTGTGACACAGACACTTGCCATGATCCAGGCTTTGATCCTTGCGTTTCTTGCCCTGATTGGAGCGATACATGTCTGGCACATAATTGTTTTAAGCATCTTCCTTGGTGTGATTAATGCTTTTGATATGCCCACCCGTCAATCCTTTATAGTGGAATTAATAGAAAAAAAAGAAGACCTTGGAAATGCGATTGCCTTGAATTCTTTGATGTTCAATGGAGCAAGGCTTGTGGGACCAGCGGCTGCCGGTATATTGATCGGGCTTGTGGGTGAGGGTGTCTGTTTTCTCATTAATGGGATAAGCTTTCTTGGTATTGTCTTTGCCCTCATTGCAATAAAGGTTCCGGCAAGAAAGAAGGTAGTGAGAGCATCCCGGCGGATATGGCAAGATTTGAGGGAAGGTTATTCCTATGCATTCGGGTTTGCACCTATCCGCTACATCCTTCTTCAGATTGGTTTGATGAGCTTCATGGGTATGTCCTACACAGTTCTCATGCCCATTTTTGCGAAAGATATTCTCCACGGTGGACCTCACACGCTGGGATTTCTCATGGCGGCGTCCGGCATCGGTGCCCTTACAGGGGCGATCTATTTGGCATCGCGACAAACGATTCTGGGACTGGGACGATTCATTGCCTATGCTTCTGCTATTTTCGGCATCGGGTTAATTGCCTTTTCTCTGTCACAGGTGCTCATCGTTTCGCTTTCTATGATGTTTATTACCGGATTCGGGATGATCGTTCAGATGGTATCAAGCAACACCATTCTGCAAAGCATTGTAGAAGAGGATAAGCGCGGTCGTGTGATGAGCATTTACGCAACAGCATTTATTGGCATGGCGCCGCTTGGCAACCTCTTTGCGGGTACACTGGCATCCTGGATTGGCGCTCCCAATACGCTCATTGTAAGTGGGATAGCGTGCATCATCGGTTCGTTGATTTTTGCTGTGAATCTTCCTCAAATAAGAAAAGAGGTGCGTCCCATTTATATTAAAATGGGAATCATTCCCGGGATCGAATGATCCCGAACTATCCATTTCTGTTGATTTCTGTAAATTAACACTCCAGGAGGAAAGCAAGATGAAGATATTGGGCATAAATGCAAGTCCCAGAAGTTCTAACAGCCAGACCCTGAAATTGGTCAGGGCTGTTCTAAATGGGGCAAGGTCTAAGGGCGCCAAGACGGAACTGGTGGACATCTGCAAGTTGAATATAGAATTCTGCAATGCCTGTGGGATCTGCTATAAGAAAGGGAAGTGCGTGAAGAAGGACGACTTTCAAGCCTTTTGCAAGAAGATGATGGACGCTGATGGTTTGGTCATGGGTTCCCCCAATTACTTCCGGTCGGTCACCGCCCAGATGAAAACCATGATAGACCGCATGGCCGATGCCATTCATTGCCAGTTGTTGACTGGCAAGTACACTGTTAACGTAGCTACCTCGGGAGGCACCGGTCAGTACAAGCAGGTCACTGACTACTTAAATGAGATCATGCTCAACTTCGGATCCTTCATTACCGGGAGCATAGGGGTATCCGTAAGACAGGGTCCCAATGCCTTTGAGAATGCCGAAAGGAAGGCTTTCCAGCTTGGGGAAGACCTGACAGAAGATATCAGTGCCAAGAGGAACTATACAAAGCAGAGAAGGATCATGAAGGAGAACAGGATGTACTTTCAACACTTGGTAAAAATGCACAAAGACGATTGGACTCACGAGTACAAATATTGGAATAGGATTGACGGGAGGCAAGGAGCAGAGAGACTTTAATCATCTTGATCAATAATTGACCTGACAGCCATTGTCAAAGGAACTACAGAATTCTACTTACTATACGTAACAAAATGATGATTGACAGTTAAGAGTCTGACGGTCATTATATATCTGTTTTCCCTGTTGATTTAGGAGAAGGAGGCAGAGATGACCATCAGGAGTTATGATATACAAGGAAGTTCTTATCAAATGGTTCTGGATTTTTTAACCGGCTCATTGTGAAGATCACTATTACATTTTAAGGGATATTTTGATGATCAGACAGCCATCCTATTTCTGGAACATTCCCCAGGCTGATTTACTGGCGCAGCTCGAAACACGGCAGGAAGGATTGAGCAGCGAGGAAGCAAGGCGGCGCCTGATTAGTTATGGCGCCAATCTGCTAAAGCCCCCGAAACGGTCCGATACGTTTGCGCTCTTGCTTGCCCAATTCAAGAATCCCATAATTTTAACGCTTATTTTTGCCGCCGGGTTATCTTTCTTCCTGCAAGATCATGTGGATGCCGCTATTATTCTTTTTATCGTTCTGGTCAGCGGCCTTTTGGGATTCTGGCAGGAACGGGGCGCCGCTGACGCTGTCGAAAAGCTCCTGGCCATAGTCAGGATCAAGACCACAGTTCTTCGTGACGGGAGCCGGAAAGATATTTCCCTGGAAGATACCGTCCCGGGAGACGTCGTTGTCTTAGATGCCGGAGATGCGATCCCCGCAGACAGCCTGATTTTAGAAGCAAAAGATCTCTTTGTGGACGAGGCAACCTTGACCGGTGAAACCTACCCCGTCGAGAAGGACGCCGGTCTATTATCGGCGGAAGCTCCCCTCAGCAGTCGTACAAACTGCCTCTTTATGGGAACGCACGTTATCAGCGGTACAGCCAGAGCCGTTGTTATTTTCACGGGGAAGGAAGCGGAGTTCGGCAAAATATCGGAAAGGCTGAAACTGAGACCTCAGGAAACGGAATTTGAACACGGCATCCGGCAATTCGGGTATCTATTGCTGGAAGTGACACTGGCCCTGGTTTTCCTGATTTTTGCTGTCAATGTCTATTTCCACCGGCCCGTCCTGGAAGCGTTCCTTTTTTCTCTGGCTCTGGCGGTGGGGCTGACGCCTCAACTGCTGCCCGCTATTATCAGTATCAATCTGGCTCATGGCGCCAAGAGTATGGCACAGCAAAAGGTCATTGTGAAGCGGCTCGCCGCCATTGAGAATTTCGGGAGCATGGATGTCCTCTGCTCGGACAAGACGGGAACCCTGACCGAGGGAACAGTACATCTCCATTCGGCATTAGATATCGCAGGTAATTCCAGTGAGCGGGTCTTTTTTCACGCCTATATGAACGCCTTCTATGAAAAGGGCTTCTCCAATCCTATTGATGAAGCGATTCGCACTTACAAACAGCCGGATGTATCCGGGTATGAAAAGGCAGACGAGGTACCTTATGACTTCATCCGCAAGCGGTTGAGTATTCTGGTTGTGAAGGAAGGCAGGTATTTGATGGTCACCAAGGGGCCTCTTCCCAATGTGCTTGACATCTGTTCGACGGCAGAGGCTCCCTCGGGCGATAAGGTGGACATAGCTTCGGTAAAACGGGAGATCCATCAGAAATTTGAGACGCTCAGCAATCAGGGTTTTCGCCTCTTGGGAATTGCTTATCGGGATATGGGAGCAGAGGCGTCCATTGATAAAAAACATGAGGCGAATATGACGTTCCTCGGTTTTCTGGTTCTCTTCGATCCGCCGAAAGCAGGGATTGCTGAAACGATTGACCGCCTCAGACAACTTGGTGTTTCTCTGAAAATTATTTCGGGGGACAATCGCCTTGTCGTCGCCAAGGTGAGTCAGGATGTGGGAATGGCGGATGCAAAGATCCTAACCGGGAGCGAGTTGCGTGAAATAAGCAATGAGGCTCTTTTACGGAAGGTAACAGAGACGGACATCTTCGCTGAGGTAGAGCCTAATCAGAAAGAACGGATCATTCTTGCACTCCGGAAGGCCGGGCATGTCGTGGGATATATGGGAGATGGAATCAATGACGCTTCCGCCCTCCATGCAGCGGATGTCGGTATCTCGGTGGACACTGCGGTGGATGTAGCCAAAGAATCTGCGGATATTGTGCTCCTTGAAAAGGACCTGGCCGTTCTCGTACAGGGTGTAAGTGAAGGAAGAAAAACCTTTGCCAACACCTTGAAGTACGTCTTTATGGCTACGAGCGCTAATTTCGGAAACATGTTCAGCATGGCCGGCGCTTCTCTGTTTCTGTCCTTTCTCCCGCTGTTGCCCAAGCAGATCCTGTTGACCAATCTGATGACGGATTTTCCGGAAATGACCATTGCCACGGATCATGTAGACAGAGAGATGCTGAATCAGCCCAGGCGCTGGAATATTTCTTTTATCCGGAAATTCATGTTCACCTTCGGCCTGGTCAGTTCGGTTTTCGATTATCTGACTTTTGGGGTTCTCTTATTCATCCTCCATGCCACGCCCGATCAATTTAGAACAGGATGGTTTATGGAGTCCGTTATTTCGGCCGCAATTATTGTGCTTGTAATTCGCAGCAGGAGGCCGTTCTTTAAGAGCAGACCGGGCAAACATCTATTTGTCGCTACACTTGTCATAGTTCTTGCGACACTTATTTTCCCCTATACTCCTATCGGGCCGATCTTCGGGTTTGTACCCCTGCCCGTTTCTTTTCTTATGATGATGGGCCTTATTGTGATACTTTATATATTGATGGCGGAGTTTGTAAAAAAAGTATTTTATAAAAAAATAAATGCTTAAAATCACAGCATAACATGAAGGAGGTAAAGATTATGGAATTTACAAAAATAATGACGGAAAGACGTGCAGTTAATTTTTTTGACCCGACGAAACCTGTAAACGATGACGAACTGAAAAAAATAATAGAGACAGCGGCCCTTGCGCCATCCGGCTTCAACTTTCAACCCTGGCAGTTGATTGTTATTAAGTCACCCGCCGACAAAGAACGCTTGAAAGCGGTGGCCTGGAACCAGCCCAAGATAACGGACGCCCCGGTGGTATTGATCCTGCTCGCAGACAGGGATGGCTGGAAAGCGGGTCATCCGACCTTTGAAAAGGTTTGGCAGAATATGTTGGACCTTGGTTATATTAAACCCGAACAGAGGGGATGGATTGAAGGGGGAACGGAGTCTATTTACGGGGGAGAAGAAAAATCTCTGGCTTTCGCCGTAAAAAACGCTGCCTTCTTCGGTATGGCCCTGATGCTGGCAGCAAAGGATGTCGGCCTGGATTCACACCCCATGGATGGGTTTGATCATGAAGGGGTTAAAAAGGCTTTCAATATCCCGGACAACTACTTTGTCCCGATGCTTCTCGCTATTGGTCATTTCAATGAGAAATACAAGCTCATGACGCCAAAGTGGAGAAAATCATACGAGGAAATTGTTTTAAAAACCTATTGAAGTCGGAGACATGATAAATTCCTTTAATAGAAGAGACAGGCGGGACGCCTGTCCCACCATTGTGTAGGTTGGGCGTCTCGCCTGAGGGCTAAATTGGGGACAACTGTAATTAAATTTGGCCTATCAATGGCACCTGAATGCTAGATTTTAAGTAAAAATCATCAAGTGCCGGAATTGATCAAACATAATGCTTCGTAGGTGTAAGTCAGTCAAGGCTCAATTCAACAGATTATCAACTCAAAAGTACGCATGAACCGGATGAACCTTGTTTTAATGGCTTGGTAAATGTTCTATAACTTGTCCCCTATTTCTTGCAGAATGAAATGAATAGGTGTTGTCTTGTGCGTCGCCGCTCCGTGATGCCCTCTGGGATATTGAGATAATATCGTCCAACGTTACTTCCGGATGATGGTACCTCTCATACCGGGGAGTTTTCTTGCCATATTGTATTGCTTCCTTCGGGCACCATTGGATACAAGCGAGGCATTGTTCACAATGATGCAACCATACGGGCTTACCCGCTTTCAGATCAATGTTACCGCAAGGGCAGATTTTTTTACAGATGGTACATGTGTTACATTTATCATCGACCCAAAAATCCTTATCCATTTTAGGAATATATGGAAAAGAGAATTTATAAAACCAGGAAAACAGAAAATTTTGCCATAGCGGACCTTTTTCAACAGGACATCGCTCTCTTTTTGCAACAATTGAAGAGATTTTATGAATCTTTTCCTTCGCGTCGCTTATCCTCCGCATGCGTTTATCTTCCGGTCCAGGTCCACCCCACGGTATGTAGTTGGACGGCATAACAATATCAAATCCCGATGAGAGAAATAACCCTCTGGATTTCATGATTTTCTTTAATTGCAGCAATGTGGCGGCAACCTGACCGGCATTAACGGCAAGGGCAAAGTAGTACTTGGATGTATCTATGGCCAACGCATTAACGAAGGTAATAACCTGCTGCGGCAAACCCCATATATGGACGGGGAATATGAT
>JAPLJS010000040.1 GCA_026388545.1 Deltaproteobacteria bacterium | reverse complement strand
GCCCCTTTCTATCCCACAGAATGAACTTTTTACCATTATGGTAGTAGGTGTCAACGGGACAGGCAAGACCACAACCATAGGAAAACTTGCGCGCAATCTGAAAAATAGCGGGCTGTCTGTAATGCTCGTCGCAGCCGACACATTCAGAGCAGCGGCGATCGAGCAACTTGAAATCTGGAGCCAGAGGGTAGAAGTGCCTCTGATCAAACAGAAGTTCGGTGCAGACCCCTCCGCTGTTGTCTTTGACGCAATTCACGCGGCAAAAGCCAGAAAAGCTGACGTCGTCATCATCGACACGGCAGGCAGGCTTCACACCAAGGTTAATCTGATGGAAGAGCTCAAGAAGATGAAGCGTATTATGGGAAGAGAACTCCCCGGCGCCCCGCATGAAATACTCCTTGTGCTTGATGCCACAACAGGTCAGAATGCCGTTGTCCAGGCAAAGATGTTTAACGAAGAAATCGGCGTGACGGGAATTATTTTAACCAAACTGGACGGAACGGCAAAAGGCGGTGTAATTATAGGAATTGCCAGGGAACTCAGCATCCCCATCCGATATATCGGTATCGGGGAGGGACTCGATGATTTGAAAAGTTTTCACAGTGAAGAATTCGTGAGCGCCCTTTTTGAACAGGACCTCCGGTAACTTTCAGGATAAAAAGTTTTTTATATGGGAAAGATATTTGCTATAGGAGATATTCACGGCTGCATCTCCAAACTCGATACAATGATGGCACAACTTGATATCGATGCCCGGAACGATACGCTCGTCTTCATCGGGGACTATATCGACAGGGGTTCTGATCCTAAAGGAGTCGTTGATTCCATTCTCGATATCAGGAAAAGAATTAAGAATGTCGTTTGCCTGCTGGGAAATCATGAACAGATGTTTCTCAACTATTATCTTGAACACAAGGATGAAGATCTCTTTATGCACAACGGGGGTATGAGTACGATGATATCCTATGGCTTTAACCCGTCAGGAAGGGGAAAATTAACTATACCGAATGATCACATGGAATTCTTCATCACCCTTCTGCTGTCCTATGAGACAGATGACTATATATTCGTACATGCCGGTTTACGGCCCGGTATTCCCATACAACGGCAGAACTTCGAAGACCTCCTGTGGATACGGTACGATTTCATTAACTCTCCGTATGATTTTAAGAAGATTGTCATTTTCGGTCATACGCCCCTTTCCTTTACCACGCCCCTGATCGATAAAAACAAGATTGGCCTCGATACAGGCGCGGTCTATGGCGGTAAGTTGACATGCATTGAACTGCCGGAGATGAAGATCCACCAAGTCTAACAGCTTATGAAAATTATCGAATGTGTCCCCAATTTCAGTGAAGGCAGGAATAGGGAAAAGATAGACGGTATCACCGCAGCACTTTCCGCTGTTGAGGGTGTGAGACTCCTCGATGTATGCATCGATGCAGACCATAACCGAACCGTTTTGACTTTCATCGGCGCACCGGAAGATGTCGAAAAAGGAGCAGTTGCCGTCTGCGAAAGGGCTATCGAGCTGATTGACATGCGCGAACACAGGGGTGTCCATCCCCGGATTGGCGCCGTCGATGTGGTACCCTTCGTCCCCCTGAAAGGCGCGACCATGAAAGATGCGGTGGATGTGGCACACCGGTTTGGCCGCATTTTTGGACAGAGGAACAAAATTCCTGTCTATTTCTACGGTGAGGCGGCACTTGATCCCCTGAGAAGAGAATTGCCGGACATCAGAAAAGGCGGATACGAAGGGTTAAAAGCACGGATTAATGATCCCCTGTGGGTTCCCGATGCAGGACCAACCCGCTTCAACCCCCAGGGAGGTGCAACGGTTGTCGGGGCAAGGGAGCCTCTCATTGCCTTCAACATCAATCTTGCCACAGACGATCTGCAGGCGGCAAAAATAATCGCCCGTTCCATCAGACAATCGAGCGGCGGACTGCGCCACATAAAGGCAATCGGCGTTCCTCTGAAGAGCAGAAATATCGTCCAGGTATCGATGAACCTTACTAACTACAAGGCGACATCACTCCGGACAGTCTTCGATGAGGTAAAGAAAAGGAGTTCCTCTTACGGCATCTCTGTTCTGGAGTCTGAGCTGGTTGGTCTCATACCTGAAGAGGCGCTGAAAGGCGTGACCGCCGAATATCTTCAGCTATCGAATTTCCGCGCTGAATGCGTCATCGAAACACATTTATTGTCACTGCGAGGGACTACTCAGTGACGTGGCAATCTTTTGTTTTACGATGAATGAAACACAGAGATTGACACCTCTATCAAAATCATGTTACAGCCCTCCATCCTGTAGTATAATCCGTGCCCCCGTAGCTCAGGCGGATAGAGCAACGGATTCCTAATCCGTGTGCCGCGTGTTCGAGTCACGCCGGGGGCGCCAGAAAAACAAAGGGTTAACAAATAATCGTTAACCCTTTTTGTTTTAATTGCTACCCAATTTTGACGACATCGTAAAAAGTCATTATTAGTGTAAGGCGTTAAAATAATTTAACATTTGTGCATATTTCTCTTGACACTGTTTCCCGAAAATGGTATGAATAATGTTAAATATTAAAGACATAGGTGCTGATGCCATGATT
>JAPLJS010000039.1 GCA_026388545.1 Deltaproteobacteria bacterium | reverse complement strand
CCTATGTTGCTACGGCTTGCCACAGCTATCCTTTTGACTTCATGAACAAGGTCAAAAAGGCAAGGAAAGTGAACGGTCCTGCCTTTATTCACTGTCTTGCCGTCTGCCCGACTGGATGGCGGTGTCCGTCGGATGCATGTATCAAGATGGGCCGTCTCGCTGTTGAAACAGGTGTGTTCCCGCTGTACGAGGTGGAAAACGGGAAATACAAAATGACCATTGAGATGCCCAAGGAGCTCAGGCCCATGGAAGACTACCTGAAGCCTCAGGGGAGATTCAGGCATCTTAAGCCGGAAGATATTAAGATTTTCAAGGGAATGGCAATGCTTGAATACAATAAAGTGTTGGAGAGGATTAAGCATTCAAAATCCTGGTCAGAGATGACAAGTTAAAGTGTTAATTAAACGGGATAAGGTGATTGAAGTATGAAGACAGCGAAGACCATAGACAAAACGGTTAAAGACATCATAAAAAAATACGATGGCGATAAGACTGCTATGATAGCCATCCTTCAGGATGTTCAGGAAGAATGCAGATATTTACCAAAGGAGGCTCTGTCCTCAATCAGTAAGAAGATGGATGTGCCCCTCACCAGGATTTATGAGATAGCAACGTTTTACAATGCTTTCAGCCTGAAGCCTCGGGGTAAGTACCTGGTTGAAGTATGCGCCGGTACGGCATGTCACGTCCAGGGTGCAGCCAATCTGATGGACAGGCTGGAGAGAGATCTGTCAATAGAATGCGGCGAGACGACGCAGGATAAAACGTTTACCCTTGAAGAAGTCAGGTGTCTTGGATGTTGCAGTCTGGCCCCTGTCTTACGGATAGGCGCTGATGTGCATCCTAACTTAACTCAGGACGAAATTCCGAAGATTTTGAGAAATTATAAATAATAGGGGTGGTAAAGTGAGTAAGATCAATACGCTTGAAGATTTAAACAAGGCAGCGAAGAGAGGGCTGGAAGCGATCATCCCGTCAAAGACGAAAATCATGGTCGGGATGGGGACGAGTGGGATTGCATCGGGGGCACAGGCTGTTTACGATGCCCTGGCTGAAGAAATAAAGAAACGGAAGCTGGACATCATCCTGAGTAAAACAGGTGCTATGGGGATGGATTGCATAGAGCCCCTTATCGATGTCGTGCAACCGAACAAACCACGTCTGGCATACAGCAAGATGACCGCCAAGAAGGTACCGGAAGTGATCGATCAGATTGTGAAGGGCGCCATAAACGGTAATAAACCCGCATATAGAATGGATGAAGAAGAATTCATCTGTCTCAATGAAAATAAGCCGTATTTAAAAGGTCCTGTACCGAAAGATTTGGAAGGTATTCCAAGGATCAAGGAGGTGAACTTCTATAAGAAACAGATGAAGTTAGCCACCAGAAACTGCGGGATGATCAATCCTGAGAGTATCGATGAATACATCGCAAAGGGCGGTTACATCAGCCTTTTTAAGGCCCTCACGAAAATGAAACCGGACGAGATCATTGAGGAAATCATTGCCTCAGGGCTGAGAGGCCGTGGAGGTGGAGGATTCCCCGCCGGCGTGAAGTGGCAGACATGCAGACGCGCGCATGGAGACATTAAGTACGTGATCTGCAATGGCGATGAAGGAGACCCCGGTGCTTACATGGACAGAAGCGTTATGGAAGGAGATCCCCACAGTGTCATCGAAGGAATGATTATAGGTGCGTTTGCCATTGGTTCTGGCCAGGGATTTATTTATGTCAGAAACGAGTATCCCTTAGCCGTCGCAAATCTGCAGCGGGCAATCAACCAGGCTCGAGAATACGGATTCCTCGGAAAAAATATCTTGAATTCAGGCTTTGACTTCGATTTAAAAATCAGCAAGGGAGCCGGCGCATTTGTTTGTGGTGAATCGACAGCGCTGATGACGTCTCTGGAGGGAAAAGCGGGAGAGCCGAGAGCAAAATATATACACACCGTTGAGCATGGTCTTTGGGACAGACCCTCCAATCTGAATAATGTGGAAACGTGGGCGAATGTGCCGGCGATTATCAGCAGGGGGGCAAAATGGTTCTCCAGTATCGGTTGTAAGAACAACTCAGGAACGAAGGTCTTTTCCCTTGTCGGGAAGATAAGTAATATCGGGCTGGTCGAAGTGCCTATGGGGATACCTCTGAAGGATATTATCTATGAAATCGGCGGTGGGATTCCCGGCGGCAAAAAATATAAGGCCGTTCAGACCGGTGGTCCGTCGGGTGGTTGCTTACCCGACAAGCTGATAGATATTTCTGTTGATTTTGATGCACTGTGGGAAGCAGGCTCAATGATGGGTTCCGGTGGTATGATTGTCATGGATGAAACGACCTGTATGGTCGATATCGCCCGGTACTTTATTGACTTCCTCGAATTTGAATCCTGCGGAAAATGCGTTCCCTGCCGTGAGGGGGTTCAAAGGATGAATGAAATCCTGGAGGACATCTGCAACGGGAAAGGTAAAGAAGGTGACATTGAACTTCTGGAATCCATGGCACAGGGGATCGTCGATGGATCTTTGTGCGCTCTGGGGAGCACGGCTCCGAACCCGGTTTTGAGTACACTCAAGTATTTCCGGGATGAGTATGTCGCTCATATTCGGGACAAGAAGTGTCCCGCCGGAGTCTGCAAGGCCCTGATACGTTTCAGTGTCAGCGAAGAAAAATGTACGGGATGCGGTGTCTGCTTGAAGAAGTGTCCTACTGAGTGCATAAGCGGTGAAAAGAAAAAGACACACGTGATTGATCAGACGAAATGTATCAAGTGCGGCGTTTGTAAAGAAAGCTGTAAATTTGACGCAATAATCGTAGAATGAAGGTAGGGGAAATGGTAAACTTTATCATAGATGGGAAGAAGGTTGAGGCTGAAGAAGGTGCAACCGTACTTCAGGTTGCTCGTGCAAATAACATTACGATTCCAACGCTGTGCAGTCATGAGTCGGTTGCTCCGTCAGGAGCATGCCGCCTGTGCGTGGTTGAAGTGAAGAAAGGCAAAAGAACGAGGATCGTGACTTCATGCCTGTATCCTGTTGATGAAGGTATCGTTGTTGATACAAAAACGGAAAGGGTACTGAATGTCCGACGGCTCGTTATGCAGCTTCTCATGGCAAGATGTCCTGAGTCGGATGTGCTTAAGGATATGGCTAAAGAGATGGGCGTAGAACCGCAACCGGCGTTTCATCCGGAAACGGACAAGGGGAAGTGCGTACTATGCCGTCTTTGCGTGAAGGCCTGTGAAGACGTTGTGGGTGTAAATGCCATTGGTTTGGCTGGCAGAGGCAAGAAAAAAGCCGTTGGCCCCCCATACATGGAGGATTCAAAGACATGTATCGGCTGTGGGGCGTGCGCGTATGTATGCCCGACGGAGCACATCCTTATGGAGTCAACGGACAGCAAGCGAAAAATCTGGGGACGTACCTTTAAGATGCAGGCGTGCGATAAGTGCGGCAGGTATTTTGCTCCAATTGACCAGTTGAAGTTCATCAGCGACAAGACTGGTACTCCGATGACAGAACTTGCGGTTTGCATGAGCTGTAAATAAGAAGCCCACACGGAATTATCGGTAATTAGGCTTGTACCTGATGTGAGGGTTTTATTAGGACGCTCTGAACCAATGGAATTAATTGGTCAAGGCCCCGGTGAATACATTCGCCGGGGCCTTTTGTTTTTCCCTATCTCCAACAGACCAATTGAAAATTCCCCCCCCTCTCTTTACGAAAGGGGGATGAGGGGATTTTATTAGCCAGTCAATAGTTTCCTGGCAGCCGTTTTTGCTTCCTCGTACACCTTCTTCAAGGGAATTCCTTGTTTGGCTGCAATCTCTTTGCAGTCGTCATACTCCGGGGATATGTTTTTGCTCTCCTGGCTGATTTGGTTCACTTTCACCCTTACCCGTCCGAATATCGTTTCCACCGTGATCAGCTCTCTGGGAAGTTTTCTTCTCTCCAGACGATGGAGTCTGATTCCCAGGGAAGTCGTTTCTTCAAAGACCGTTGACAGCGTCTCCTCCAGTTTGTCCGGAGTAATGAGAATGCTCAGCAGCGTCCCCGGCCTGTTCTTCTTCATGAAGATCGGCGTCATGAAGACGTCAAGGGCGCCTCTTTCAAGGAGTTTTTCCGAAGCGTAGCCGAAAAACTCAGGATTCATGTTATCAATATTGGTTTCGATGAGAATGACTTCGTCTTCCTCGTATTCTCTCTTTTCGGTGGCTTCGCCCACCCATACCCGGAGCAAGTTCGGTATTTTCAGGTCCCTGCTGCCGGCCCCATAGCCGATCCGGTTCATTCTCATCTCCGGAATTATACCGAAACTTTTCGCCACGTTTTTGAGGATTGCAATACCGGTAGGGGTGACAAGTTCTTTTTCCATACCGCTTGCGTATATGGGTATGCCTTTGAGCAACTCGAGGGTGGCGGGAGCGGGAAGCGGCAGGATGCCATGGTCACATTCCACGAATCCTGTCCCCACGGGAATTCTAGAGGCATATACAGCTTCAATGCCGAGCATCTTTATGCCGAGGAGAGAACCGACAATGTCGATAATGGAATCTACGCCGCCAATCTCGTGAAAATGAACCTCCCCGGGATTCTTGTTGTGGATATTTGCCTCGGCGTGAGCGAGTTCATTGAAGATCGTCTTACTTGCAATCTTGATATCATCGCCGAGATCACTGTGATCTATGATCTCTTCAATGTCTCTCAGGTGTCTTTCGATGTGGTCTTCCTCTGCATGAACGAGGAATCTGGTTCCGGAGATTCCTTTCCTGGCAGTTCTCTCGGCTTTCAGGGTGAATCCTGATATTTTCAGTTTGCTTAGTTCCGACTCGAGCTGCTGCAAGTCAAGTCCGGCGTCGATCAGCGCCCCCAGTATCATGTCGCCGCTGACGCCCGAGAAGCAGTCGAAATACGCTATACGCATTATTTCTCACCCATATGGTTTATGAAGCTGGCGAAGTATCCGGCCCCAAATCCGTTGTCAATGTTCACGGTCACCACGCCCGGCGCACAGCAATTCAGCATGGAGAGCAGTGCGGCCAGGCCATCGAAACTGGAACCGTAACCCACACTGGTCGGGACCGCAATCACCGGAGAATCAACCATTCCTCCGATGATGCTTGCCAATGCTCCTTCCATGCCGGCCACCACCACAATGACGTTGGCGTCGAACAGCTTTTCACTGTTGTCGAAAAGCCTGTGCACCCCGGCAACACCGATGTCGTAGACCCTGTCGACGGCATTCCCCATGATTTCCGCGGTGACTACTGCCTCCTCAGCAATTGGGATGTCGGATGTCCCCGCGGTGATCACGAGGATCGTTTTTGTGGATTTTTTCTTCCTTGCTTTACCGATCAGGACGATATGGGCTGTTTCGTAATAGACAGCGTCCTTTTGCACCTTCCTGATGGCTTCATAGGCCGCCTTGTCGGCTTTGGTTGCCATGATGAAGTCGGTTTCCGGTGAGAGGCTTTCCACGATTTTCTCAATATGTTCGATAGTTTTTCCTCTGCACAATATCACCTCCGGGAAGCCTCTCCTCAAGTCCCTGTGCGTATCGATTTTGGCATACCCTAAATCCTTATAGGGAAACGATTTCAAAGCTCTCAACGCTTCGTCGATCCCGATCTTCCCGGCCTTCACGTTTTCTAAAAGTTCCCTGATTTTTTCTTTGTCCATATCTGTTTCGTTTCTTTCAATGGTTCGTTCATGCTGCCCATCCGGTAACCCTGAAGATCCAGGGTGACGTAAGTATATCCCAGGGCCTTGAAATATTCCATGATCTGTTTGGATATTTCCTCGTCAAGGAACATGGTCATGTCTTTACGCGGCACCTCTATTCTGGCTATATTATTATGGTCTCTGACTCTCAATTGCCGGATTCCAAAGCCTGCCAGGAATTCCTCCGCACGACCAACCCGCACAACTTTTTCTTTGGTGATTTGAGTGCCGTACGGGAACCTGGTTGAGAGGCAGGGAAGGGGGGGCTTATCCCACGTGGGGAGATTCATATTCTTCGATAGCGTTCTTATTTCCTCTTTTGTGAAGCCGGCATCCTTCAAAGGGCTTCTCACGCGGAACTCAACAGCAGCCCTTGTCCCCGGGCGGAAATCCTTTTCATCATCGCACGTGGAACCGTCTATCACATAGTTCAAACTGTGCTGCTGTGCCAATTCGAAAAGCTTTGTGAAGAGTTCCTTCTTGCAGTAGTAGCATCTGTCCGGGGGATTGGATGCGAAATCCGGATCGTCCAGTTCATTTGTATGAATAATAATGTGCTTTGCACCGATTAGTTCTGTATTTTTCATGGCCTCTTCAAGTTCCTGGGGTGTATACGTCGCCGAACTTGCCGTAACCGCTATCGCCCTACCGCCAAGGACGTTTGAGGCAACCTTGAGCAGGAAGGTGCTATCCGTGCCCCCGGAGTAGGCGACAAGCACGCTTTGCATGTCAGACAGAATCGCTTCCAGCGATTTCAGTTTTGTTGAAAGTTGCGTCATAATCTACAAAGCAAAAAGCCCCCTCCCTCTATGAAAAGGGTAAGGAGGCGGACATGCATACGAGACGTGTTTTTTTGAAATTCCCCTGTAACGTTGCTCAACATGCTGTCGTTTATCATTTTGGGCAACAGGTTGTCAACATGTGGACATTCAATGTGTAATTTTTTCTTTGACATAACTACCTGGCTGGAGTAATTTTACACCATTAGGTAGATAGTGGTCGTTCACAATAACAATGTTATGGAGGTATTTTGATGAAAAAGATAATAGTGTGCATGCTTGTAGTCATCATGACTGCTTTCATGATTGTGGGTTATGGGTTGGCGGTAAGTTCTCCACCAGCCGTAGGTGGAATACTGCCGGACATAAAACTTTCC
>JAPLJS010000038.1 GCA_026388545.1 Deltaproteobacteria bacterium | reverse complement strand
TGCATACACGGGAGATACCATTATCGATAGAGGCGTCTTTGAATATGGCGAAATCCCAAAGGAAGGGATCCGTTTCGATGGGCGGGTCGCGATTGTGACAGGCGCCGGCGGCGGACTGGGAAGGATATATGCCCTTGAACTTGCCCGTCGGGGCGCAAAGGTTATCGTCAACGATTTTGGCGGCGCCAGGGATGGATCCGGCGAGGGATCACATAGTCCCGCCGACAGGGTTGTGGAGGAGATCAGGAAGATGGGTGGTGAGGCTGTGGCCAACTGCGACAGTGTAGCCACGTCTGAGGGGGGCGAGAACATTGTCAGGACTGCCCTGGATGCCTTTGGCAGGGTGGATGTTCTGATAAATAATGCCGGGATTCTGAGGGACAAGAGTTTTGTGAAGATGGAACCGGATAACTGGCGTGGCGTCATGGACGTCCATCTCAACGGCGCCTATTATGTTACACAGCCTGCCTTCAGGGTTATGCGTGAGAACGGGTACGGCCGAATTGTTATGACGACGTCCGCTGCCGGTCTTTACGGTAATTTTGGTCAGACCAATTATAGTGCTGCCAAGATGGGTCTTGTGGGTTTGATGAATTCTCTGAAAATGGAGGGTGAAAAGTACAACATCAAGGTCAATACCGTGGCGCCGATTGCTTCCACCCGCCTTACATCTGATATTTTGCCTCCGGATCTCCAGGAAAAAATGAATCCGGAATTTATTGCTCCTCTCGTTCTTTACCTCTGTTCGGATGAATGCCCGGCCAACGGCAATATATACAATGCCGGCATGGGTGTTTTCAATCGTGCCGCCGTTGTAACAGGCCCGGGAGTAGTACTTGGAGACGGTAAAAAAATCCCCACCGCGGAAGATATTGCTGAGGGTTGGGACCACATCTCAAGCATGAACGGTGCGCGGGAATACAAGAATGCCAATGATTTCATAGAGAATATTCTTCCAGACTTCCAGAAAAAGGAAGAGAAGCCGGCAATTGATACCGGCAAAGGACTTTCAAACGTAAAGGCAATTTTCGAAAAAATGCCCGGCGTCTTCAACGCCGATGCGGCGTCAGGTGTGGATGTTACCTTCCAGTTCAGCATATCGGGGGAAGGAGGCGGTGACTGGTACGTAGAAATCAAAGAAAGAACCTGCAAGGTGGAAGCAGGTGTATGTTCACATCCCACCTGTACTATAAAGATGGATGCAGCAGATTTTCTCGACATGATAAGTGGAACATTGCCTGCTATGCATGCATTCACGTCGGGGAAGCTCAAAATTTCGGGGGATCTGATGAAATCACAGCTCATCGGAAAGCTGTTTAAATTCTGAGAGTATTGTAAACCACCCAAGATGGTTTTACTACTCACAACCCCTTGTATAACGGTCTTATTTTGCTCAAGTTGGTTTACTCCGTTTTGAACCAACTTAATTTTTAGCTTTATTGAGGAGAATTCTATGTCGGGTCCGCTTCACGAATTGAAGATACTGGATTTTACAACCCTGCTCCCGGGTCCTTATGCCACAATGTCCCTGGCGGATATGGGGGCCCATGTCCTGAGAGTTATTTCCGGATCGCGGCCTGATATGGTTGCCTATATCCCTCCCTTTCTTCCCGGCACGAACCTATCCTCCGCATTTGCCCACCTTGGCAGAGGTAAGCGTTGCATGACTTTGAATTTAAAGGACAACCGGGCGGTAAGGATTATCCACCGGTTGATTGCCGAATATGATATCCTGATCGAGCAGTTCCGTCCCGGGGTTATGGCAAAGTTCGGTCTGGACTACCCGAGTCTGAAAACAGTAAACCCTTCCCTTATCTACTGTTCGTTAACCGGCTATGGCCAGACGGGCCCTCTTCGCGATAGGGCCGGTCACGATATCAATTATTTGGCCCGTTCCGGGGTTATGTCCTATTCAGGGAGAAAAGAAATGGGGCCGAGTCTGACCGGAATGCAGATTGCCGATATCGCATCTGGTTCCAACAATGCAATTATCGGAATCCTCGCCGCGGCTATTTACCGCAGCAAAACAGGGAAAGGACAGCACATTGATATTTCCATGACTGACGGAATGATCGCCTTCAATGCAGTGTATGGCGCCAACTTCCTGGTCGATGGGCAGGAGCCGGTACGCGAAAAGGCCTTCCTCAATGGCGGCTCACTCTATGACTTCTATGAAACAAAGGATGGAGGGTATTTAAGCGTCGCCAGTATCGAACCGCAATTTTTTGCTGCATTCTGCACGGCCATCAACTGCCCGGACCTGATTCCGGGGGGTATCGACCCGCCGGACAGTAAAAACGTCAAGTCACGGATCCGTCAGATAATTAAGACGAAAACGAGAGGTGAGTGGACGGAACTGTTCAGAAATATTGAAGCCTGTGTTGAACCGGTTCTCTCTCTTTCAGAGGCACTGAATGATACCAATGCAAAAGAACGGGGCATAGTGGTTGAAGTCGATTGTGCTGACGGGAAAACGGTGCGGCAACTCGCCAGCCCCATAAAATTTTCCGATACACCCCAGGAATATAAAAAAGCCGGAGTTCCCCCCGGGACGCATACAAAAGAGGTACTCCTCGAACTGGGCTATTCAGAAGAAGAAATAGAAAATTTCGAGAAAACGGGCATGTTTAATTAACAGATGCCATCATCCCATTAACCCTACCTCATTGTGCGGATGCGTACCTCTATCTCAGGACTATTCTTCAGTAGGGCAATGAGCGTCAATGGATCGGTGTCACCGTAGTGATACGGGTACAGGACCTTCGGCTTAAATATCTTCGCAGCATCGGCAACCATTTCCGGCGTCATCGTATAGGGCAGGTTCATGGGGAGAAAGGCAATATCGATGGCCTGTAAACCTTTCATTTCCGGAGTATTTTCGGTATCGCCCGCCACATATACCCTTGTATCTCCGAAGGTAATTACATAACCGTTACCGACACCCTTCGGATGGAATGGTGTTCCGGGGCTTCGCATATGAACTATATTGTAGGCCGGTACTGCCTCTATCTTCAACCCCGCTACCGTCTTGATATCCCCGTTCCGCATGACAATGCCGCCTTTCACCTGCTTCGCACAACTCTCGGATATCACCGGCAGAGTTTTCGGGGTGCTCATCTTACCGATGGCCTTCATGTCCAGATGGTCAAAATGCTCGTGGGTAATCACAATTATGTCGGCCTTAGGCAGTTTTTTGTAATCAGCCATCTGATCTACCGGATCAACGTGAATGGTTTTTCCATCAAAGGAAAACATCAGGGTGCCATGACCGATAAACGTAATTTTCAAATCACCGGAGGACGTCTTGACGGTGTCCGTTTCAAATCCCTGTGCATATGCGGTAAAAGCACAGAATACAACCAACATGCTGGTCAATAGCACTACCTTACTCATGGAGACCTCCTTTACTCTGACCGTTGTTCTGATTTCCCCCACATCGCAGGCAGGATAATAATGCTATTTTTATTTCCCCTTCCGACGGTTTGTCAAGCTGATTCTGTATCTTGTGATTAACTGTTTTGTTTGTCAACTTTTTTCTTGACACACAACCCTCTTTCTGATAGTCGACTCCGGCATATGTCTCAATGAACATACATTATATCAGGCATAACCCTCTTTCTGATGGTCGAACTGGATATGAAGTACTTCTTATCAAAGGGGGCCGCGACAGCTATTTTACGGATAGTTGAAGTTGTTATAAAATAAAAAAATATTTTCTAGAAAGGAGACGTGGCAAACGATGACAATGGTCAATATTACCATGAATGGCCAAAAAGTCAGTGCACCAGCCGGCAGTACTATTCTTCAGGCCGCAAAGCAGGCGGGCATTGACATCCCGACGCTCTGTGACCATCCTGCATTGATTCCAGTCGGTGCTTGCCGAATATGTGTTGTTGAGGTTAAAGGACAGCGCACTTTGATAACGGCATGTACATTCCCCATAACTGAGGGATTGGAAATACAGACAGAATCAGAACAGGTAGTTAAAGCGCGAAAATTAATCCTTGATCTGCTGTTTTCAGAACGAAACCATTACTGCCCATACTGTGAGATGAGTGGGGACTGCGAATTGCAGAATCTTGGTTACCGCTATGGTCTCGACCACTTCATTTACCCGACCTACACAAAAGGCTTCCCCGTGGATGCGACACGCAAGTATTTCCTCATGGATCATAACCGCTGTGTCCTCTGCGGCCGTTGTGAGCGTGCGTGCAGCGATCTCGTGGCCAATCACACTCTTGGTTTGCGAAATCGCGGCGCCAGTTCCATGATCCATGCAGATGCGAATGTTCCGTTCGGTCAATCTACCTGTGTCTCTTGCGGCACATGCCTGCAGGTGTGTCCCACAGGCGCCCTGTGCGATAAAAGAAGTGCATATATGGGACGTGAAATACAGATGGAACATATCAAGAGTACCTGTAATCAGTGCAGCATAGGCTGTGGTATGGAGATCGTGACCCGTGGCGGCAATGTATTGCGTATTGTGGGCGACTGGGATGCGGCAGTGAACGGCGGACGGATTTGTAAAAACGGCCGCTTTGATCCTCTTTATGATGAGCGCAAACGCGTTACCGGTCCTTTGCTCCGAAGAGGCGGTAAACTCCAGCAGACGAGCTGGGAAGAGGCATTGAATGCGGTTGCGGAACGCATTGGCAGCGCAAACGCCAAAGAAATAGGGGTGCTTACTTCCAGCAACGCTACAAATGAGGCGCTCTACTTACTGAATCAGTTGTTCTGCAAAGAACTGAAGGCAGATAATGTCGGCTTGCTCAATGAAGCTGCACCGAAACTGTTCGAAAAACCGCAAGGTGTACTCGCCGACATCATCAAGAGCGATGTTATTCTGGTGGCAGGCTGTGATCCGGTCAAGGATCAGCCGGTTGCCTCCTTCCTGATTAAACATTCCATTGATAAGGGTGCGCGGCTCATTGTGGTAGACGGTAAAGATAATGGGCTGGCGCCATTCGCATATATGAACCTGGAGATGGCTGACATTAGCAAGGCGGTTGATATTGCTGAGCGTGCACAACAGCCGGTAGTACTCTACGGCGCTGGTGTCACGGAGAAGGCTGCCGATGCCCTGAAAAAACTGCAAGGGAAGGCCGCTTTCGTAGCCCTTGAGCCTGGTGTCAACACACGCGCAGCGGTATCATTCGGATTCAATAACGGATTCAAGCCGTCTGCCGTCAAAGTGCTGTATACCCTGTTAGGTGAGCAAAACATAGAGGGCAGCGATGTGCTGAAAAAGGCTGGTGAGAATGCATTTGTCGTCGTGCAGGCCAGCTTCGTATCGCCTCTGACCGAGCAGGCTGACGTCGTGCTGCCGATGGCAATATGGTCGGAGCGAGCAGGCAGCCTTACCAATACAGAGAGATTTCGGCTCGCGCAACCCAGGAACTCAAGTGAAAGGAGAATCGACGATGGCAAAAGTTAAAGTCGCCACTGACTGGCTGGCTGGATGTGCAGGATGTCATATGTCATTGTTGGACATTGATGAACGCATTGTAAAATTGTTGGAATTGGTGGAAATTACATCATCTCCGGTGACGGATTTGAAACATCCACCAAAAGAAGGTGTAACTGTGGGTATTCTCGAAGGGGCAATCTGCAACACGCACAACATCGAAGTCGCTAAGCAAATGCGCGAACGTTGCAAGATACTTATCGCCGTAGGTGATTGTGCTACTTTTGGAGGTGTCCCCGCTATGCGCAATTTGTGTGGCACGGAAGAAGCATTGAAGCGTGCTTACCTGGATACAGAGACCGTTGTGGGCGGCCTCATTCCCGACTCTGATGAGCTTGGGAAGCCCCTTGAAATGGTTACAGGCGTTGGTGAAGTAGTAAAGGTTGATCTCTTTATTCCCGGCTGCCCGCCGAGGGCTGATGCGTTTTGGTACGCATTGACGGAACTGCTCGCCGGGCGAGTACCTGTGATTTTGCCACGTGAACTTTTTACCTATGATTAGAGGAGAATATCTATGGAAACTCGAAAGATAACCATTGAACCTATAACACGCATCGAAGGTCATGGGCGTATCACGATCCATCTGAACGAAGAAGGCAAGGTAGATCACTCCTTCTTCCACGTGGATGAATTCCGCGGTTTAGAGAAATTTACTGAAGGTCGCCCCTACTTTGAGATGACGCAAATCACTCAGCGCATCTGTGGTATTTGCCCGGTAAGCCATCACTTGGCCTCAGCGAAGGCATGCGACGGCGTCGCCCGTGTGGAACCGCCGCGGCCTGCCAAGCTGCTGCGCGAACTGATGCACATGGGGCAATTTGTGCAGTCGCACGGGATGCACTTCTTCCATCTGGCAGCGCCTGACCTGGTCCTGGGTTTTGATGCCGACCCGGCCATACGGAATGTATTCGGGATCATCGGAGCGAATCCGGAGCTGGCATTGAAGGCAGTAAACCTTCGCCGCTGGGGTCAGCAGATCATCCAGAGGCTGGGTGGGAAGCGGGTACATCCCAATTTTGCCGTTCCGGGTGGAGTGAACGCGCCTCTTTCCCCGAAGGACCGTGATGAAATTATGGCTGAATTCGGGACCATGGTGGAGATCGCCAAGGTAGCGGTGAGCATCGGCAAGGACTGGCTTGGGTCCAACAAAGAGCTGGCTTCTATGTTTGCATCTTTCCCTTCCAATTATATGGGTTTGGTGGACATGGAAGGCGGCCTTCAGCTATACGACGGTGAGATCCGGGTAAAGGATGCGGAGGGCAACTTTGTCGCGCAGTTCCATCCGGACCATTATCTGTCCTATGTAGCCGAGCATGTGGAGTCCTGGTCTTTCCTCAAGTTTCCCTACTTGCGCAAGCTGGGCTGGCCGAATGGAACCTATCGGGTAGGGCCGTTGGGGCGTCTGAACGTAGTGGACAAGATCGGCACGCCTCTGGCGAACGCGGAACTCAAGCTCTTCAAGTCGATCAACGGCGGCAAGCCGGTTGAAGGCTCTCTGTATTATCACTACGCCAGGTTGATCGAGCTCGTCTATGCGATAGAGCGCATTGCTCAGTTGATGGACGATCCGGATATCATGTCCACCGATATTCGTTCCTATCCGATGCATACTCAGCTCCCCGGCCAGGGGGTTGGCGTCATCGAAGCCCCTCGGGGGACTCTCTTCCACGATTACGGTACGGACGAGAACGGCCAGTTGACAAGGGTGAACCTCATTGTGGCCACGGGCAACAATAACTGGGCCATGCACACAGCCTCCGGGCTGGTCGCAAAGGCCTTCGTTGACGGCACAAAGCTTACCGAAGGTATGTT
The DNA here is from genome assembly GCA_026388545.1 of Deltaproteobacteria bacterium. NCBI lineage: Bacteria > Pseudomonadati > Myxococcota > Myxococcia > Deltaproteobacteria bacterium. The sequence goes on along the minus strand of JAPLJS010000038.1, from coordinate 19,328 downwards.
GAACCGGGTAGAAGCCGCTATCCGTTGCTATGATCCATGCTTGTCATGCGCCACGCATGCCATAGGGAAAATGCCGCTGGAAGTCACACTTATGGCTGCGGACGGAACAGTCCTGGATCGTATTTCTCGTTAATATAACAACCTGATCGATTTTGTTGCAAGCGGGCGAATGGAAGGTGTTTACCCGCTTGCAACTTTTTTTGCATTTTGATAAGGAACAAATGTCTCGTACACTGGTTATTGGTTATGGCAGCTTGGACCGCGCCGACGATGGCGTTGCATATTACGTGATCAACGCATTGCGGCGGCGTCTCGGTCAAGAGATGTTGAGCGAAGATGAGACCGGGTTGGAGGAACTTGGCGCACAGACTGATTCCATCTTCCTGGTTCAACTGGCGCCGGAATTAATGGATGTGTTAGCCGGTTACGACCAGGTAATCTTCGTAGATGCGCATGTATATGAGAATGTGGACAATCTCCATTGCACTCCCGTATTGCCCGAATACGCTCCGGCTACGTTCACTCACCACATGGGCCCTGCGATGATTCTCGCGTTGATCAAGGCACTCTACCATCGCGAACCTACCGGACACATCGTGTCCATCCGCGGCTATGATTTTGATTTTCATCGAGATCTTTCTGCAGATACCAAAGCTCTTGTGGAGCCGGCAGTGGAATATATCCTCCAATCGCTTATTTATCGCCAGGAGAAACTCGACGCCCCTGATTAAATTCACGTTTCCCCTGTACTCATCGGAACTCTCTATAGTATACTACACAGTAATTGTATCTTTTTAGAGCTGCATTCAATGAATATAAGAAAATTTGTTTTATACCTGTGTCTGCCGATCGCTTTGTTCTTCTGTTTTCATTCTGAGCTTGTCGCCGCCCCCCGAGGCAAACTTAAAGCGAAGTCAGCGATTGTTATGAATGCGGATACCGGCAGGATACTCTACGCAAAAAATCCCGATAAACCCATGCAACCGGCATCCCTGACCAAGATCCTCTCCCTGTACCTCGTGTACGAGGCAATCCAAAAGGGGAAAATTCAACCTGCAGATAGGGTAAAAATAAGTGTGAATGCCCAGCTTACCGGTGGTTCGAGCATGTATCTTGTGGATGAAACTGAAACATCACTGGAAGAGCTTGTCAAGGGTATGGCAGTCGTTTCTGCAAACGATGCGAGTGTTGCCGTTGCTGAACATCTTGGCGGCAACATCGATGGATTTGTGAAGATGATGAATGCCAAAGCCCGGGAACTGGGCATGAAGCGCAGCCATTTTATTAATCCGAACGGTCTTCCGGCTAAAGGCCAGGTTTCAACCGCACGGGACATTCTCAAGCTGTCCCGTGCTTACATCCGGAATTTTCCGGAAGCTTTGCGTCTTCACTCCATGCAGGAATACACGTACAAAGGCATAACCCAACATAACAATAACAGTCTGTTAAAACAATCTGCGGATGTAGATGGTTTGAAAACGGGTTTTGTGCGTGCCGCCGGATTCCACTTAGTCGCAACGGCAAAAAGAGGAAATACAAGGCTCATTGCAGTGGTGATGGGAGAAAAGAATCCAAAGATCAGAGCAAGGGAGACAGCAAAACTTTTAGAACAGGGCTTCAGGATGACTGGTGGAAAAGGAAAGACATCCCCATCGCTTAAAAAGATTTCATGACATACCGCTCCGCCTGAGTTAATAAATCCACTTTAAACCAAATACTGCCAAAAAAAACTCAATCGATCTATCGATTTCATTTGACGAATTCTATTTAATAAGGGTAAATTGACAAAAGTTCACTTGTTATTCATTTTTTTGACTAAATAATTATTATCAGACGTTCATTACGATGTAAGGAGGTGGGGATATGAAAGAAAAGAAAACGGATTATTTCGTCGCCCTGTACGAAGTAGCCATGGTCATCAATGCCTCTCTGGACCCGTCCAAAGTTCTGGACGAGATCGTCCGATGCGTAGTAAGCGCTATGCATATTAAGGCATGCAGCATCAGGCTCCTGGATTCGCAGAGCAAACGGCTTGTCCTTGGGGCAGCCTACGGTCTCTCTAAAGATTATCTCCAAAAAGGTCCTATTGTAGTAAAGGACAGTGGACTGGATCAGAAGGTTCTTTCCGGTAAGACTACATGGTTGAAGAATGTCCAGACCGATATGAACTTTCAGTACGGAGCAAAGGCAAAAGCCGAAGGCATAAAATCCGTACTTGCTTTACCGTTAATGCTCGAGAAAAATTCCATTGGTGTTCTACGGGTCTACTCGGACAAAATTCATAAATTTGATGATGACGAAACCAAGTTTTTAAAGGCTGTAGCCAATCTAAGTGCTATCGCCCTTGACAACGCCAGACATCACAAGACACTGCAAACACGCTGCGATTTAATGAATGAACACAAGTATCGCATTGATGACAATTAAAAGGAGTACACTATGATTCGCCTTGGCATAAATGGTTTTGGACGGATAGGGCGGCAGGTACTGAAAGCCGTCATCGAAAGGTATCCCCAGACGCTCTCCGTTGCAGTAGTTAACGATCTCTTTGATGTGGAAACCAACGCCCACCTTTTTAAATATGACACAAATTATGGACGTTATCCTGGAGAGGTCAAGGTCAAAAAAGACAGCCTCATCATTGATGGTCACAGTATAAAAAATATTGCATTCCGCGATCCATCAACCATACCCTGGGCTGACGAAGGTATCGACATAGTTATTGAGAGCACGGGTCTTTTTCTGAGCGGCCCAAAAGCAGCGGCCCATATCGAGGCCGGGGCAAAGAAGGTTATCATCACTGCTCCCGCAAAAGAGGAAGACATCACGATTGTTATGGGCGTCAACCATAAAGATTATAAACCCAAGAAACACCATATAGTATCCAATGCATCCTGTACTACCAATTGTCTTGCTCCACCCGTGCTTGTCGTACATGGAATTTTCGGTATCGAGAAGGGTATGATGACTACCATTCATTCGTACACTAATGACCAGCGCATCCTCGATCTTGCCCACAGAGATTTGCGGCGGGCCCGTGCGGCGGGACAAAACATCATACCGACCACAACCGGTGCCGCAAGGGCATTGTCTTTGGTAATTCCCGACCTTGCCGGTCGCTTTGACGGGTACTCACTCCGCGTGCCGACTCCAACAGTATCGATTGTCGATTTCGTTGCCCAACTTCGCAGCAAAACAACAACGGAAGAGCTCAAAGACGCCTTGAAAAATGCAGCAAAAAAACAATTGAAGGATATTATGGCTTGCGAAGAATCATCTTTAGTTTCCATGGACTTTAAGGGAAACTCCCACTCTTCCATAGTGGATATGGAGTTCACCCAGGTCCTTCAGGGAAACATGGCCAAGGTAGTTGCATGGTATGACAATGAATGGGGGTATTCCTGCCGCGTAGCAGATCTCGCAAATTACATGGTACAAAAGGGCTTTTGAGGAAATATGAAACATATTCATATCCTTGTGATTGATGATGATGCCGTAGCCTGTGAGTTCTTACAGGAAGCGTTGTCACGGGAAGGCTACAAGGTAGATAGTTATACGTCCGGGAAAGAGGCCCTGAAAAAGGATCTGTCTCAATATGATCTCCTGATGTCGGATATCAGAATGCCGGAAATTGACGGGCTTCAATTTCTCCGCCATGTACGTGAGAAATGGACAGAGCTGCCCGTCATCCTTATGACCGCTTATGGATCACTGGAGACTACCATGGAGGCTCTGCGACTGGGAGCATGGGATTACATCAGCAAACCATTCTCCCCTGAAGCCATTCGTGCCATGGTGCAAAAAGTTCTCGAAGTGCGAGAACTGCGACAGCGCCGCATGCACGGGCAACCAAGAATATCAGGCGAACCGCAATTCATCGGTTCTTCCGCTACCATGGTGGAATTTTATAAACAGGTCGTTCGCATAGCCGATGCAGACGCGAGTGTCTTAATCGAAGGCGAAAGCGGTACCGGAAAGGAACTGGCGACACGGGCCCTTCATCAGTTGAGTCCGCGAAGAGAGAAGCCCTTTATCGTGGTTAACTGTGGAGCTATTCCCGATACTCTGCTGGATTCAGAACTGTTTGGGTACGAAAAAGGGGCGTATACGGGAGCAGATCATAAGCACGAGGGATTGTTTGCCTCCGCTCATAATGGAACAATATTTCTTGATGAAATTACGGAAATGTCACCCTCTCTCCAGGGAAAGCTTCTGCGCTTCATGCAGAGTGGAGAGGTTCGGCGCCTCGGCGGTCATGAAACTCGGAACTTCAGCGTCCGGGTCGTTGCGGCAACAAACCGGAATATCGATGATGAGGTAAAAAAAGGCGCCTTCCGGTTAGATCTCCTCTATCGATTTGTTGTACGCCTGCACATGCCTCCGTTACGGGAACACAGGGAAGACCTGCCTCAGTTAATTGAATCCCTCCTGAAGAAGATCGGATACCCGTCCGTCCGCATTTCTAATGACGCTATGGAGCTCCTGATAGCCTATGAGTGGCCCGGCAATGTTCGTGAACTGCAGAATGTTCTGGAACAAACCCTGCTCCTGTCACCTTTTATGGTGATCCTCCCTGAGCACCTGCCCGAAAGATTCCGTCCAAAACGGGATGAGGCGCTTCCGATTTTACCGCCGCTTGAGGAAGCAGAACGAAAGCAGATCATTCAGGCACTGCACACTACCGCATGGAATCAGAGTCAGGCGGCTCACCTTTTAGGAATTGACAGAAAGACATTGCGGACAAAAATCCAGCGTTACGGCTTACTCAGAAATGACGCATCTTAAGTGGCATCAAGAGACGATACAGTCTCAACAATCGGAAAGTAAAGAATAATTTGAGTACCTTCTTCAGGGCGGCTTTTTATCTCGATCTTACCGCCGTGGATCTTGACGATATCCTGTACAATCGCAAGGCCAAGGCCGCGCAGACCTTCATCCGTATGGGTACTGAAGAAAGGCTCAAAGACTCTTTCCAATAATTCAGGGGGGATACCGGGGCCATTATCCTGAACGATTATCGCAACAGAATGATTCTGTGGGAGCGCGGAAGCGGTAATGATAATTTCGCCCCCCCCGGACATTGCCTCCAGGGCATTCTGAATGAGGTTAAACAGGGCAGTCTGAACACGGTATCGATCTACATGAAGAATGGGAATATTCTCATCCACATTTACAATGAGCTGAATATCCAACTTCTGCATCAACGGTTCAACGAGAGGAAGTGTCTCATTTAAAAGATCAGGCACGGTTACTGGCTCAAAATGCGGTTCAGGAAGACGCGTGGCATGACGCACATTCTTAATGACCGTATTGAGCCTCTGTGTCTGCTGAACAATAAGCTCCAGTTTCCTGGCCACATCCGGCGGCCAGGAATCATGTTCCAGCAGGAGTTTGGCTAACCCGGCTATTGAATGAAGGGGCGTACCCAGGTCGTGCGCCAGAGTAGCTGTCAGGTATCCTAATGCTGTAAGCTGTTGGAGCTGGTTCACCTGCTGCTGCAGTTGAACTACTTTATGTGTCGCCTCCTGCACCCGCTCCTCCAGGTTCCGCTGAAGTTCCTGATTTCGTGCCAGGACTCGTTCAATTTCGTCGGCCATTACATTAAAGTGATCCGCCAACTGTCCCCATTCATCCAGCCGGGCGATGGGAATCCTCTTTACATACTTTCCCGCATGGAACTCATCAATCGTGTCAATGATAACTCCCAATGGCCGTCCGATAAGCCACCGGTAACTCAGCGCTAAAACGAACAGGATGGCAAATAGAAGCCCCATAGTGCTGAACAGTAACAGGCGCTTTGCACGAGCTAAAAGCTCCAATCGACTCTGGGAAAAGACGATCACGCCGACAAAAACCTGTGTGTCTCTTTCCGATAGAAATGGATACAACAGTCCCAGGGCCGGGCCGCCATCAGTGCTTAATTCAATCCGTTGCGTTTTCGACTTTTCAGCAGCAGCACCTATCACATTTTCAGGCCATTCGTAGGGAACCCGGCCTGCACCCACAATATATTCGACTTCTCCATTCACAATGGAAAAAATATCAATGCGCGCTAATCTGTCGTCAGACTTTACGTGGACTTCTAACGCGTCATCCAGAGCGGATAATCCCCTCCGCGTTGGAAAGTGTTGATAGTATGTACTGACCGTCTCGGCAAGTTCATGCAGCCTTTTGACCTGCTGTTCAACCATAATTACATCCAGCGCCCTCAACTGGACCCAGCCCCATACAGCCATGGTCACCGCCAGACCGAAAATGGTTAAAACAATCAGGCGCGTCCGGACGGTTATGTTAGACACTTTATGTGTTGCTCTTTTGATTACATCCTGCTGTGTTGACAAAACATGTACCTTGCAAAAATGATTATTAATTCTTGATTCTCATAGCAGAAATAAAGGGAAAACTCAATCACTCCATTAAATGTGAAATGGCACAGAGATACTATCTCTATGCCATTCATGTAAAGACAATATAAATTCGAATCTTATTTCTGGGCAGGTGGTGCTTCAGTTGGCGATGGTTTTATTTCTCTCAAGGGAGAAATCTTTTTTATTATCTTTTTGGCAATAAAGGGAGTCACCCTTCTGGCAACATTCTTGCCGTCTTTCTTTATGTAGCTCACTCTCACTTTATCGCCGGCATTGATTTTTTGAACAGGTTTATCCAGAGCAAATTCCATGATTTCCGTTTTTCCCTTAACGGTACGCTCAACCAATATCATCGTATCGGATATCTCCTTAACGATTCCGGTAATGCTTACTCTTGTTTCTTTAGGTGGTTTCATAGTAACCGTTTTAGACGGCTCGGTCTTGGCGGGGGCTGTAGAAGGTCCGTCAGCAGCAAATATATAAGCACTGAAAACAAAAACAAAACCTGCTACGAACACTATCAGACGTTTCATTCTATGCAACCTCCTTGTTATATTTTTTTAATGACATTTTCCATAATCTTCGCACCAATTTAAATTAAACAAGTTATTTACTGCAATCTATATACCACGTGAATGTCGATTCTGCGACATTAAACTAACTATACACAAATACGGGAAATTAAATTACCGTCTCCAATCCGGACAGGGAGCACAGTATAAAAGATTGGAGAATTAAACCCCAGTTGTTGAGTAATTTTTCATCAATTGAACCGGGGAATGTGCATGGTAAAACCCAAATCTATGATTTTTTTGTAATCATTCGCAGAGCGGCAGGCATGATATTGATAACAATCGGTAAACGACCCGGCTGCTCTCCATCGACGTCAAGTAAAACACGCTGTTCTGAAAATGCCTCAACCGTCTTACCCGTCAGGATCAATACCTTTTTGATATCTTTGATCCTGCCATTATACAGCTTTGGGAGATGCCGGAAAACCTCAGCCATGCTCAAATTTCCGATCACCGTTACATGAAACAGACCGTCATCGATGAGAGCGTCAGGAGCGACCCGCATGCCCCCTCCGTGATACTGTCCGTTGGCCACCGCTATGTTCCAGACAATGACTTCATCGTCAAAAAGGTCATCAATCTTTAACCGGATACGCTTTTTCCCATAAAGAAAAATTGAAACCAGGGTCGACCAGATAAAGGAAATAAAAGGACCAAACACCTTGCTGCTTTTGTTGACACGTTCATCAACTTCTCCACCAAGACCAAAACTGACGATGTTGTGGAAAAAACGCGTACGTAAACGGCCCTGATGGTCATGGTACCGAAGCCGCCCCAGATCAATGACGCTTATATGCCCTTCTTTAATTGTGTCGAGAGACTGTTCGATCTTTCCTGGGATAAGTGCGGTCCTGACAAAATCACAGCCTGTTCCGTTTGGTACAAACCCCAGCACGGCGTCTGTCCGCATTGGTCCATCCTCATCCATGAATCCGTTTACCACCTCATTCAGGGTGCCGTCTCCGCCGACGCAGACGATAACTTCAGCCCCTTCCATGAGATTGGTTCTTGTAATCTGCGTGGCATCACCGGGTTTCGCAGTCAGGTACGATGTAAAAGAACCTAACCGATCGCAAGCCATAGCCTGGATGGAAGGCCATTCTCGCCCCGTCGCACCGTTGCCTGAGTGAGGATTCACAATGAAGACGACCTTCTTTGACGTCAATCGCATCCCCCCCACAAATCTACTACGTTTTTATTCGTCGATACACCCAGCAGTGGAGAAAGAAAAACAGGGTCACCAGACCACCGAGGCGAATCATTTTCCTTGCAACTCGTCTTACATCTTTCTGCTGATCCACCTTTCGATCGGCTAAATACATGCCAAGCAAACCGCGATTAATCATGTGGTGGAAACGAGCGTTGGGCAGGCGGGAAATGCTCAGGTCTGACTGTTTGTAAAAATGCATTAACCGCGCCGTCATTTCATTGGTGTCGGGATAGTATGAACAAAAATTCAAATCCCCACCGGTACGATCTTCTTCCTGATCGATCAGATAATCAAGGAGGATATGCAATCCCTGCACCCACGGGAAATATGCGTCTTTGATATTCCGAACCAGCTCTTCGGAACAATCTTCATGAAAAGCATGGGCAACAAGGCAGAAAATGCCGAGTGTGGAGCCGGCGCACGCCGCAAATTCGTACCAGCTCATCTCAGGTAAATGACCTTTGTGGGTATCAAACCATGCCTTTAACCGGGGCACACGTTCTTCAATCCTGACATGCTTGAGGACTTGCAGTTCGCAATAGTAACCGGCAAGTTCATGGATTGCCGGCGCAATTAAATGATATGTCGGTACCTTTTCAAGAACCTCCTGACAGGTTTTCACAAGAGATGACAAGTAGCCACCGTCATCCTGTTCGTTTCGATGTCGATAATACCGGGAACCTGAAACATTTGGGGTCAGGGCATGGGGCATCGATTCATGGAGGGCACGAAAATCATCCGGATCAAGGGATGTGCTGCGATCACATAAGTTATCCAGATAATCACTGATGGTCTGGTAAGCGACAATAAAGCGGATCGCATCAGGGTAGCGATTTCCTGCTAACAACGCATAAATAGCCCCGCCTTCACAATGAAAATCCTTCGTCTCTATGCTCATGAGGGCCTGTTTGCGGAGTTCCGGATCAGGAATTTCCTCTGCCCGCTTTTTCCATTCCTTCAGGTAACGATGAACATCAGGACGAACCTGGAGAATAATTTTCGTTGTCATCGTCCACAGGAAGGCAAGATTGTTTGCCAAATGACACTCCTTTTATTGAGACCAACTGCTCCGCAAGATACCCGTGTTCATAACACAGGGGATTTTTAAACACAAGCGCCACAAAGCAATCATTCACAGGGGAATTGCCTTGACCGTCTCTTTCATTTCATGTTACCGCTTGCAGGAAATTAGTTTTTTCTTAGAAAGAATTGCCGGCATCTTCAAAATTAGCCGACAGATGTCGGCTGAAAGCTTTCAGCTTATGCATAATGAAAGAAGTGTAATTGTTGTCGGCGGCGGAGCAGGGGGCATGATGGCCGCCGGGAGGGCCGCCGAAACGGGTGCACATGTCATCCTCCTTGAAAAAACCCGGCGACCGGGCCAGAAAATTCTCATCAGCGGCAAGGCACGCTGTAACCTGACAAATGCCAAGGATCATGATGAGTTTATCTCCATGTACGGCCCGAACGGCCGCTTTCTGTACAAGGCTTTTCATCACTTCTTTCGCGAAGATCTTATCGCCTTTTTAAAGCGCTATGATGTAGAAACGAAGACCGAGCGAGGCGGGAGGATCTTTCCGGCTTCCGACAAGGCCGGTGATGTTGTCGGCGCATTCAGAAAATACCTGATTGATACCGGTGTACAGATAATCACGAACGCCAGGGTCACCGGTATTCAGGTCAAAAACAGGCAGGTAACGGGTGTACAGACGGAAGGGGGCAGCTACCCGGCTAAGGCCGTCATCGTGGCTACAGGCGGCAAGACCTATCCCTCAACCGGTTCCACCGGGGATGGTTATACAATGGCCGCTGCCTTAGGCCATACCATAATACAACTCCGCCCGGCGCTAGTACCCCTTATTGTCGAGGAAATTTCGCTTGCGAAGTCCATGCAGGGAGTCAGCCTCCGGAATGTCCGACTGACAGCCTTCCCGTGCCGGGCAGATAAAATTGATCCGGCTTTGACACCGGATTATGACACAGGTCGCGGCACAGGGAATAAGCACCCGCACCGGCCGGTCATCGAAAGCCGCATGGGAGAGATGATGCTCACCCACTTCGGTATCGGAGGACCGATTACCCTCCTCATGAGCCTTGCTGTTGTCGATGCACTGGGACAGGGACCTGTCAGTGTTTCCATCGATCTCAAGCCTGCCCTCGACAGGGATCAGCTCCGCCGGCGCCTCCAGCGTGATTTCGACCGATACAGCAAAAAAAAGTATTGCAGCCTCCTTAAAGAACTTCTTCCTGCCAAGATGGTTGATCCTTATATTGAAATGACAGGTATCCCGCCGGAGAAGCCCGGACACCAGATCAACGCTATAGAACGGGAGAGAATCCTCGATCATCTCAAGTCCCTTCGTTTCACTATTAAACAACCCCTTCCCATGTCATCCGCCATTGTCACAGCAGGCGGCGTATCCCTCAAAGAAATCGACCCGCGCACGATGGAATCGCGCATAATAAAGGGCCTCTATTTTTGCGGGGAAGTAATGGATATCGATGCCGATACGGGAGGTTACAACCTTCAGGCAGCCTTTTCAACCGGCTTCCTTGCCGGCGAGCAGGCCGCAGTTTATGTTCATTCCGAGACCTGATCCTCCGTCTCTACTGAACGCCTGCCGCTTCGCATGCGCCATTCACGATCGCTATAGCCTCTTTTTCAATCATTTGCAGATGCCTTTCACTCAGGAAGCTTTCCATATAAATCTTATTGATGTCCTCTGTACCCGACGGACGGGCTGCAAACCACCCGTTTGCAGCAACGACTTTGAGCCCCCCGATATCGGCATTATTACCGGGCGCGCGTGTGAATGTGGCAATGATAGGTTCACCGGCAAGTTCTTTTGCGGTAATCATTTCAGGTGAAAGTTTCTTGATCACCGCCCTCTGTTCAGACGTGGCCGGGGCATCGATACGCAGATAGAAAGACTTGCCGAATCGTTCTTCGAGATCCCTGTAGAGCCCTGCAGGGTCTTTGCCGGTTTTTGCCATAATCTCACAGGCAAGCAGATCCATGATGAAGCCGTCTTTGTCTGTCGTCCATACCGTGCCGTCCCTTCTCAGGAAAGCCGCCCCTGCGCTTTCCTCTCCGCCAAAACCGCAGGAGCCGTCAATGAGGCCATCCACAAACCATTTGAAACCCACGGGCACCTCGGAAAGCCGCCTCCCAAGGTCTGTAGCCACGCGGTCGATCATGGATGTGGAGACCAGCGTTTTCCCCACCGCCGCATCCTTTCTCCACCCCGGCCGATTTTGGAAAAGGTACAGGATCGCGGCAGACAGGTAATGGTTAGGATTCATCAGCCCCGCACCCCTGGTGACAATTCCGTGGCGGTCTACGTCCGGATCATTGCCGAAGGCGATGTCAAAATTGTCCTTCAACCGGATCAAGCCTTCCATGGCGTAGGGCGAGGAACAGTCCATCCGGATTTTGCCGTCCTTGTCCACCGTCATGAAGGAAAAAGTGGGATCGACGATCCGGTTCACCACCTCAAGGGAAAGTTTGTAACGGTCGGCTATGGGATCCCAGAAGTCCACCGACGCCCCGCCAAGAGGGTCTACGCCTATTCTGAGACCCGCTTTCGCAACAGCTTCCATATCGATGACGTTTTTAAGATCTTCGACATAGGGAGTTACATAATCGTATTCATGGATCGACCCTGAATTCAGCGCCCTTTCAAAGGGCAGCCTGCGTACATTCTTGAGCCCCCGCGCAATGATTGCATTAGCCCTTTCTTCAATGAGCCGGGTTATTTCCGTATCCGCCGGTCCGCCTTCAGGAGGGTTGTACTTGAACCCGCCATCCTCAGGTGGATTATGAGAAGGGGTAATGACAACTCCATCGGCAAACCCTCGTTTCCTGCCCCTGTTATACGTCAGGATCGCATGTGATATAACCGGTGTGGGCGTATACCGGAGACCTTTCTGGATCATCACGGCAACGCGGTTGGCGGCGAAAACCTCGATGGCGGTTGCCAATGCCGCTTCGGACAGGGCATGGGTATCCATGCCCATGAAAAGCGGGCCGCTGATCTTTTTCGATTTCCTGTATTCGCAGATGGCCTGGCTGATAGCCAGTACGTGCCCTTCGTTGAAGCTGTTTTTGAGAGGCGAACCCCTGTGGCCCGATGTACCGAACGCGACCCGCTCGGCAGGATCAGAAGTATCAGGCTTATGGGTATAATACGCTGATACAAGCCTCGGAATATTAGCAAGAATTGATCTCGGAGCCGGCTTGCCGGCAAGCTCGTGGAGACTCATTTTATCTTCTCCGATTATTCCTTCTCCTTCGGCTGGTCTGCCGCCGCCTCCTTCGTTTCCTTTACCTTCTTTTTCTTTTTTTCCTTGACCTCTTCGGGAGGAGGGGCTTCCTTTTTCTGTTTGCCTTTACCGCCTTCATGCTCTTTTAGTTTGGCAGCCGCCTTCTCCGCCTTTACCTTGGCCAGCCCTTCCGTCTTTGTCTCTATGCCGGCAATCGTCCTCAATCTCGAATTTATGGACTTGATGTTTGCCCGGAGTTTTTTAACGAGAGTATCTTTTTTGATCTCAGGAGATTCAATCCCCTTTTTCGACAGGAAAGACAGGCGAGCTTCCATCCTTCGTTCGAAATCTGCCTTTTGTCCCATTTGCGTCTGCTTCTGATTTGATCCCATATTTTTTCTCCCTTTCCGTTTCACTTGATTCGCTCCGGCAGCTCATAGACTGTGCAGAGTTTTTATCCTCCCCGCCGGGCAGATGAATATAACCGATACATGTATCAGGGATTACATCGAAAAGCCACAACATTTCGAAAGGACATGGAAGATATGCTGCCATCCGTCCCGCGACCCGTTTAAATTTCTTGACAAATCAAACATAAAGCACTATGTTCTCAACCTTTTGCACCATCCACCATAAAGAGGATAACGAATCATATGAAAATCGGACTTATCGGCCTGCCCAATTCCGGCAAGACGACAATTTTTAATGCTCTTACGAAAATGGAGGCGAACGTCACCGCATACTCCGATGCAAAGGCGGAACCCAATGTGGCGGTCGTTTCCGTTGACGACGACCGGCTTTATAGCCTCACCGACATGTATAAACCGAAGAAAACCACCGGGGCCACAATTGAAATGATCGATTTTCCCGGCCTGAAGGAAGGCTCCGCAAAGAACGGTTTTTTTACGGGAAACTCCATGGGATGGATCAAAAGCACCGATGCCCTGGCCCTGGTTGTGCGCAACTTTCATGATGACCTGACGGGAGATCCCGCACCGCTTCGCGACATCGACGAAATCAATACAGAGCTTCTCCTTGCCGATCTTATTCTCGTGGAAAACAGGCTGGAGAAAATTGAATGGTTCCAGAAAAGGGGGCAAAAAACGAATTTGCTCGCACTGGAAGAAAGAGCCCTCCGAAAAATTGCGGAGCAGCTCAACAACAATAACCCCATCCGGAACCTCGCATTTGATGAAGATGAAGAGAAAACGATTCGCGGTTTTCAATTTCTCACGAAAAAACCGTTTCTGGTTATTCTGAATTCGGACGAGGCTGTTTTCGGACACAATAAGGATTTAATCACCGAAATAGAATTGCGGTACAACGTCATCGAATTCGCCGGACGCTTCGAAATGGAATTATCCCGCCTCAACGATGAAGAAGCGGAAATCTTTATGGAGGATATGGGCCTCGGAGAGTCGGCCCGCGAAAGGCTGACGCAGTTTGCATACAGGACGCTCGGATATGTGAGCTTTTTCACCGTCGGTGAAGATGAAGTGCGGGCATGGGGCATTCATGGTGGAGATACGGCGGTGAACGCAGCCGGCGCCATTCATACCGATCTGGCACGGGGATTCATCCGTGCCGAGTGTTTTACCTACGACGAATTAATCCAATGCGGTTCGGAAAAGAGAGTGAAAGAGAACGGCCACTTCCGATTGGAAGGAAAAGATTACATAGTCCGGGACGGTGATATTCTCAGCATTCGATTCAGCGTCTGAGAGCTTTGAAAATTTTACACTTTTTCATTTCGACCAACCAACCGGTCAGTTCGACCCCTTCGCAACGCTACCCATCCCCTCCACTGCCTGCCGGCAACAAATCACACCGGCTGTGGGGTGATTCCATGGATGGGGAATACATGTTTTTCGAGATACGTCATGACACGGCCGGCTTCAGCGCGGGCCTCGGCAATCTTTGTGGCGGAGATGAAGGGATACGAATCCCGTAGGGAGGCGCCTTCGATGGCCGCGGCGGCCCTGCCGCCCATCTGGCCGAAATAGTCGCTGTCAGGTTCGGCGTCGTGGAGCACGGCCCATGCAAGAGTCCAATCGCGGGCAATGTTGCGCGGATTGTAGCCGCCCGCGCCGAGCATGAGCATCTTCGGCACGAGTTGCCGCATATCGTGGATGACTTCGGTGTAGATATTGTTCGTCAGCGAAAGATGCGACATGGAATCCGTGTACATAGCGTCGACACCGGCGGCGAGGATGCAGATGTCGGGCTTGTATGCGCGAGCCAGCGGCGAGACGATGCGGTGGAAGACTTCACGGCAGATTTGGTCCTCGGCGCCGGGGGCAAGGGGAACGTTGACGTTGTAGCCTAAGCCTTCGCCTTCGCCAAGTTCGTTTTCAAATCCTGAGTTCCAGGGGAAGAGCGTGCGTGCGGACTCGTGGAGGGAGATGTTGAGAACGCGGGGCTCGTCGTAGAAGGCGAACTGGACGCCATCGCCGTGGTGGGCGTCGATATCGAAGTAGAGGACGCGGCGTCCCTGCTGGAGAAGATACCTGATGGCGATGACAATATCATTGAGGTAGCAGAACCCGGCTGCGTAATTAGGGCCGGCATGATGGAAGCCGCCCGTGGGACTGAAGACAAGATCGACGTTCGGCTGTGAAATCAGCAGGTCGGCGCCCATGACGGACGAACCGACGGCGAGCATTGCGTATTCGAGCACTCCGACAGCGACGGGATTGTCGCCGGTGCCGATGCCGTAGGAAAGCATGCGGGGATTGAACACACCACGGGAAGCCATCACAAGGTAATGATAGTAATAGATATCGTGAAAGACGAGCACGGAGTTTTCATCAATGGTTACAGGCTCCATAATCTGTGCGCCCGGCAGGCGGAGGAGGTCGTGTCGCGCGCACATGTCGAGGAAGAGGCGGGAGCGGGCAGTGATGAAGGGGTGGTCTTTGCTGATGGTGAATTCCTCGAATAGGGGCGAGTAGATGATGACGGAGCGGGTGTTGGGCAGAACGCTCTGGCCTGTGAGGTAGTCGGGCGATGTGATGCGTCCAGTTGACGGCACGACGGGAGTGATGATATCGGACAATTCCGGTGTTTCCGGCACCTTGGCCAGGTCGAGTTCCAGCTCCAGTTCGTTGACCTCGCGGCGGACCTCGCGGAATCCGACCTTGTAATACATGCGGAGGGTGCGCGCGTTGTTGCGGCTTTCAAACACCCAGATTTTTTTGTATCCGAGGCGTTTGGCGGCAGCGAAAAGCAGGTGGGCGACAATGTTCCCGATGCCGCGGTTCTGTGTCCGGTTGTGGACGAAGAGGTTGAACTCGACGACTGCCGGGTCGGGCATGGGAAAGAGCATGCCATGGGCGATGACGTCGTCCCCCATCTCGGCCTTCAGGTTCATCGAGGCTCGGACGGAACTGCGAATCCACTCGATGCGGGTGTTGTGGTCAATGGGGGGCAGACCCTGGATGGCGGCTTTGGGCTCGTAGGTGTCGTACATCCGCGTCAGGGCGTCGAGATCGGCATCGCCGCAGGGCGAAACAGTTACGACTTCCTTTTTCTTGTCGAGGGCCGAATAGGGCCATAAGTCAAGTTTAGCGAATTGTTCCCGGATGTCCAGCAAGTTCTCCTTCCTTCCACGCAGGGGATTAGTATGAAATCAATAATGCTCATAAGAATTCTCTTACTATGGTATGGATTATAGGGGAATATGTTCTTGTATGTCAACAGAGACCTTTGAAAAATTGTTTAAATGGTCATCGCGAGGGGCAAGTGAGCCGAAGCCACGAGGCAAAGCCGTGGTGGGACGCGGCAATCTTAACCATTGAACGGCCATATATTTTCTGCTACATTTACAATCAAGGATGCGCCCCTTGGTTCTTCTCTTCAAACCAACTCAGAACGGGAGGAAAACGAATGAAAGTGCTTTTGGGATTTCTTGCTTTGTTCGCCTTATGCATTCAATCCGCCTTTGCCATTGACCAGGGCACGGCGCAGGGCACGCTTGCCATAAACGGTGAAACCATCGCGCTTACCCACTCCACTGCCCATCTTCACGATAACGCGGAGGGGTTGCTCGATCGCCCGAAGGAACTCCGTATTGTGCTTTCGGACCGGGAAATCCCCTATGAAGCGTTGCGGGGGATCGCGTTTCTGCCTGTGGGAGACATGGCCAGAGAAAACCGTGTCCGGGGTCTGCTCATGACATTGGATCCCAGTGATCAAAGCAAGGTTGTGGTCACTCTCCTCACACAGCCTTCGAGACCCGGCCAGTCCCTGATGACGCTCAGCCTGAGCGCAAGCGGTCAGGAACTCTTTACGAAACTGATCCTGTCAAACGTACGCGTGACCGGAGAGGTGGAGCATGCCGACAAACGCGACGGCGGAGATCAGGACCTGCCGAAACTCACCTACTCCGTGAAGTTCAGTGCACCCCTCTTCAAGGAGCTGCCGGTAACCGCAAATCTAAAGGGAAAGGCGGCACAAAACAGCCCCCAGGCGAAGGCATACCGTGAAAAGATCAACGCGCTGAAAAAGGGAGATTTTGAAGCGGTGAAGCGCCTGTCGTCCGAACGGGCGAATCGCCGCGACGCCGCTATGCTTGCGCAGGTGGATGATCAGGCAAAGAAGGCGTTTGCCGCAGAGGCCGCGGCTGATATGGAACAATCACTAAAGAGCATAAAACGGGTTGTGGTACGCGGAGACAGTGCCGTTATCATTTTTTCGGAAAAGCAGTGGGCCACTTTTGTTCGTGAAGGCGGACAATGGAAGACGGGCGATTAAGGGCAAAGATTTCTGAATTTTTTCACTCTTTGAAGAAGGGATCAAAGTCATTGACTTAAGAATTTTATCACTTTCAAGTCCCCCTTTGTAAAGGGGGATTCAGGGGGATTTTAATGGTATTCTGTAAAATCTCCCCCAACCCCTCTTTAGAAAAGAGGGGACTGGAGTTTGGACATTAAGATATTTGAGACTATGCACTGGACGTGTTTTTTTTCGATTCAATACTTTTAAGAATTCCCCCTTTTTTTGAAGGGGGAATAAACTTCTTGAAATGCCAAGTCCCCCTTTTTTAAAAGGGGAATAATATCGAGTCCCCCTTTTTTAAAGGGGGATTCAGGGGGATTTTTTTATGCTGCCCTTCAATAAGAAACTCAAACCATTCGCCCGGAATTTAAGAAGCAACATGACCGATGCCGAACAGCTTATCTGGTCGAAGATCAGGAGGAAGCAGATAGGCGATTTACAATTCTACCGGCAGAAAAATATCGATCATTACAGGGATCGATATCTTCAGATGCTTGGATTTGCCGTGCTGCGCTTTTCTGACATAGACGTGCTCAAAAACATTGATGGAGTAGTTGAAAGAATCCATGAACATTTAAAATCCCCCCTGACCCCCCTTTAGAAAAGGGGGGAACTGGGAATCAACCTTTAAAAAGGGGGGGGGAATTTGAAATGTCCAAACTCCAGACCCCTCTTTATAAAAGAGGGGAGTCAAAGTTCTTAAGTCAATGACATTGAAGAAGGAATGAGACATTTCGACCGGGCAGGATCAAATGGAACGAGGAGACGAGATAGAACTGACAATTGACGCCGTGGCTTTCGGCGGAGCTGGTGTCGGCCGCTATGGAAAGATGGTCGTCTTCGTCCCTTTTACCATAGACGGGGATACGGTATCCGTCGAAATTGTCGCCGTGAAGAAGCGCTTCGCCACCGCCGATTTGAAATTCGTCCACGCTCCGTCGCCCTTCCGGATCACTCCCCGGTGCGCGGCCTACACCCGCTGCGGCGCCTGCTCTTACCAACACATCGCCTATGATCATCAGGTCGTCCTCAAGAACCGGCAAGTTCGTGACGCCCTGAAGCGGATCGGGCGGTTTGATACCATACCCCTGGAAGACACGATCCCTTCGCCACAGGCTTACGGGTACCGAGGGGAGGCGGATTTTCACGTCACAACAGGAGAAGGACAGGAACGGGCAATCGGATTTGCCGCACGGGCGACCAATAGTATCGTTGATCTGGAGCGCTGCGAAATTGTCCATGAGAGCATCAACGACGCCCTGTTCCTGATGAGGCGGGATGGATCACCGGCTGGTCGTTGGCCCCTGTGGTCCGCTCCGGCGGAAGAGGTCTCGGAATCCCTCATTATGCGGCGGGTCAAGGGCCGGGAGATGCTCGTCCCGCGAGACGGGTTTTTTCAGGCGAACCTCTATCTGACGGACACACTGGTAAACGTTGTCGAGGAATTCTGCAACCTTTCGGGAACCGAAACGGTCCTCGACGGCTATTGCGGCTCCGGTCTCTTTTCCCTCTTTTTAGCCCCTCGCTGCGGTCGGATCTATGGCATCGAGGCTAAGGGCGACGCCGTCCGCTGTGCCGAGGAAAACCTAAACCGGGCCGGTATCAATTCGGCGGTTTTTTACACCGGCGACATGGCACGCATCCTCCGGGACCGGTTCATTCGGGAGAGCCTCCCGGTGGATGTGGCTCTGGTCGATCCGCCGCGGATCGGTTTGGAACCGGACACACTCGCCGCCCTGGGCGCCCTGAATCCCCCGATGATCGTCTACGTGTCCTGCAATCCCACCACCCTGGCCCGGGACCTCCGGGCGCTGGCTGGCTTCGGATATAGCATCATGCGGGTTCAGCCCTTGGATATGTTCCCCCAGACGAGTCACATTGAAACGGTCGTCCTCCTCGAACGGGACCCGTCTCTGTAAAAAAATCAGGTTCATCCGGTTCATGCGTACTTCCGTAGTCGTTAGATCTACCTTTATCGCAGGCATGCAAGACTTCAAATACCTATACGTAAGTGCGCCACGAAGGTGCATGGAAGATGAGGGTAGGTCCCTCGGAGTCGGTTTGCAGGAACTGGCTTCAAACCACCTTAAGCTGCAGTGGTAAAGAGCCATTGTGGTGAGCGTTAAGGAAAAGGCAAGG